>CABTZM010000166.1 GCA_902489295.1 uncultured Collinsella sp. | reverse complement strand
TGAGCGACGGGGGCGAGAAGACATATCTACTCGACCACCTCGGCTGGCGGGATGTCCCATTAAGCTCGCGGGCAAAGCCCGTTTGCGCCGGCTGTCTCTGGCAGCGGATTCGTGCGTGAACCGAAAGTATTATGGCGGGGACCCCGGCGTCGGTCAACGGAAAACCGGGCTGCACACAATTCCACCATCCGGCCGCGCCGCCAAAGGCCAGGCGCAAGGTTTTCGCTCGGTCAGGTCCTGGGCTCGCACGAAGAGCACATTAAGTGCTCTTCGGCTCGTGCGGAATCTACGAAAACCTTGCGCCTGGCCTTTGGCGGCGCGGCCTGCGTTGACTTTGGGCAGCCCGGGTTTTCGTTGGCTGACGCCCCCACTCATAATGCTTAGGTCGGTGGGCTGATGGTTTTAGTCCCGTTGGGCTACAACGTTGACACGAAGCTTGACAGGCGGCGGAGACCTTCGTCCAGATCTTGGTCGGAGACGCAGTAGCTTAGGCGGATGTGGCCTTCGGTGCCGAAGCAGTCGCCCGGGACTAGGGCTACGTTTGTCTCTTCGATGGCTTTGATGCAGAAGTCTTCGCTGGTTAGGCCGAACTTTTTGATGCTCGGGAAAGTGTAGAAGGCTCCTGCGGGCTCTACTACGTCGAGGCCCATGGCGTATAAGGCTGCGAGTACGCGTTCGCGGCGGGCTCGGTAGACTTTGAGCATGGGGGTTGGGTCGACGGTCAGGGCTCGAGCTGCGGCGTCCATCTCGAAGGAGACGGCACTCGATACTAGGTATTGGTGGGCCTTTGCGATCTCGGCGATGACGGGGGCTGCGGCTGCGAGCCAACCCAAGCGCCAGCCGGTCATGGCCCAGGGCTTGGAGAAGCTCTCGATGACTACCGTCTGCTCGCGCAGTTCTGGGTGTCGCTGGGCAAAGCGCTCGTAGCCGTCCGCGTAGACCAAGCGGTTGTATACGTCGTCGCAAACCACGTAGATGCCCGCCTGGTCTGCCACGCGCGCCACGGCGTCGAGCGACGCCGTATTGAGGATGCAACCCGTAGGATTGTTGGGCGAGCAGATGACGATGGCCTTGGTCGCCGGCGTAACGCAAGCGCGCAGCGCTTCCTCATCGATCTGGAATTGCGCAGGCTCCGTATCCAAAAAGACCGCCTTGGCGTGGTTGGCCACGACGATGCTTTCGTACAGGCCAAAGGCCGGCGTGGGGATAATGACCTCGTCGCCGGGGTTGAGCATAGCCATGAATGTTGCCGACAGGGCCTCGGTCGCGCCATCAGTCAGGATGACCTCGTCGGCCGAAAACGCAAGGCCCGCGTCCCCCATGTAGGCAGATAACGCCTCGCGCAGGGCGGGGCGACCGTTGTTCGGCGGATAGTGCGTGTCACCGCGGTCCAGTGCGGCGGTCACCTCGGCGCTAATCACATCGGGCGTGGGAAAATCGGGCTCGCCGAGCGCGAGCGCGATGCACCCCGGATGCTGGGCGGCGAGCGCGTTGATCCGGCGGATACCGGAGGGCTTGAGCGTGGCAAGCGAGGTATTCATGGGCAGACGCATGGCGTTCCTTTCGTAAGGGTTGCACTAGGATAGCGCGGCGAGGCGCCGTCAGACGGTGTAACCTAAACGGAAACGAGCCGGAAAGGAGATGGCATGGAGACGACCGCGCGCGGCGATGTACCAAAAACGCTGCAAACCATTGCGTATATCAGCATTCCCAATAGCGCCGATCTTGAGTTTTTGCTTTGGGATCTGCAGGATGCCATCGCCGCCTATGCACAGCTTTCCGGTACTTCGCTCCCCCGCCCGGTCAATCTGGGGGTGAATGATGCCGGCAACGTTGCGGATGGCATCGTATTCGCCGTTGAGGATGCGCTCGATAACGAGGAGATGACCGTCGTTGAACAGGCGCTTGATTGCATTGAGGGCGTGGAAACTCGCATCTATGTCGTCGTTCAGACTGTGCCCGAAAACACCGGGCGAGCGGGTGCGGTCGTTGGCCGCCTGCGCAAAGCATGCGAGCATCGAGGGCTGTCGTGGTGTGGCGGCGTCACTGTCTGCACCGGCGCCGGCGTCGCAGCGCTTCGCCGATCCCCGCGTATGGGCCTCTTGCGCCGACCGTTTTCGGAAGCCATAGACAAGCTCGTAGGCGCCGTACGCATGGGGTGTTCGGTAGAGCATGCGCAGCGACTTGGCGGCAGCAATGCCGATGACGTCGACACCGATGGCATGGTTTATGCCGAACCCGCGCTGCCCGCACCGATTTGGCGTATCGCTATGAAATATTTCGGCTGCCGCTCCTACATCTAAATTAAGAGGCTGCCCAATCAACGGCATCGCGCCAGCGCTCGGCAAGCCGCTCCAAGCGCCATGCCGCGTTGGCGGGACTCGTCGACGGCAAGACGATAGCCGGCAGCCCCGTCAGCTTTTGCAGATAGCGTTTGTAGAGCCGCCCGGCCATGCCGCCATTGCAAACAACGGCCTCGATAGGAGCCGCATCGGCAATGCGCTCAACATGCGCCGGCACGACGTTTTTGATGCTGGCGTCGCTCGATCCCTTAATGTCGCAGCTCTCGATCACGTCCCACAGGGCCACGCCGCCGTTCAGCAGCATGGCCTGCTTGGCGGCAATCGAGGCGTCGAGCGTCGCGGGTCCACCGTCCGCCAAAGGCTCACCCTCGTTAGGAGGCACGGGCGCACCAAGGCACACGGCCATCACGCGCCAAAACCGGTTTTGAGGGTTGCCATAATAGAAGGCATTGGCGCGCGAGAGCACCGAGGGAAACGAGCCTAGCACCAGAACGCGCGAACGCTCGTCGAACACGGGCTCAAACCCGTGCTCAATATGCTGATATCCCTCGTCCGGCGCGGCCATGAATTAGGCCCTCAGCAGATAGCGCACCTCGTAGGGCGCGAGCTCAAGGGAGCCCGACAGCTCGACCGTGGGCGCATCGTCGGCAAGCAGGTCGACGAAGGAGCCGTTGAGTTCGCCGGCTCCAAAGGTATAGGGCTCGTCCACGGCATTCACCGCCACGAGCACCGTCGCGTCGTCGCAGGCGCGCTCGAACAGCAGCTGCTTGTTCTGAATCACCACGTTGCGATAGGCACCGTAGTTGAGGGCGTGGGCCGCCGCGTCGTTTGCCGAGCGCAGGTGCGTCAGCTGCGTGATGAATGCCGTCAGCTCGTTGGGCGTCGGTTCGTCAAGCGCAGGACGCAGCGCCCAGTCGCCGTCGGGGCCACCCTTTTCGCCGGCAATCCCCCACTCGCTGCCATAGTAGACGCACGGAATGCCCGGCATACCAAAGAGCATGCCGTAGGCGGGGCGCAGGCACGACTTATCGGTGAGGATACTCGCCAGGCGCGGCACATCATGGTTGTCGACAAACGACAGCAGGTGCTTGCCGCGGTAGATGCACCACGGATCGCCGCCAAACTGGCGATGCAGCGAATGGGCGATCTCGAACATATTGACCGAGTTAAAGCTGGAGTACAGGCCCTTATAACACTCGTAGTTGGTGCAGGAGTCGAGCATCTCGTCGTTGACGATCTGGTTGTAGTCGCCGTGGAGCGTCTCGCCGATCAGCACAAAGTCGGGCTTGAGCTCGCGGGTAAAGGCGTGCAGACGGCGCATAAAGTCGCGATCGAGCATGTAGGCGACGTCCAGGCGCAGGCCGTCGACGCCAAAGACCTCGACCCAGCGGCGCACGGATTCGAGCAGGTAATCGACCACAGCGGGATTTTGCAGGTTGAGCTTTACGAGCTCAAAATGGCCCTCCCAGCCCTCGTACCAAAAGCCGTCGCCGTAGCACGAGTCGCCGTCAAAGCTAATGTGGAACCAATCCTTGTAGGGCGAGTCCCACTTGCGCTCCTGCACATCGCGGAAGGCCCAGAAGCCGCGGCCAACATGGTTGAAGACGGCATCGAGCACCACGCTGATGCCATGAGCGCGCAGCGTCTCGCACACGGCGGCAAAGTCGGCATCCCCACCCAGGCGACGGTCGATATGGCGCAGGCTGCGCGTGTCGTAGCCGTGGCTGTCGGACTCAAGGGGCGGATTGATGAGCACGGCGCCGATGCCAAGTTCCTGCAGGTAGTCGGCCCATTGGGCAATCTTCATGATAGGGGCATCGGGGTTGACTGCGGCATCGACGGCTTGGGCGAGTTCATCCTCGGCAACGGGCGCGGCGTTCTCGCGCGGAGCTCCGCAAAAGCCCAGCGGATAAATCTGATAAAACGTCGTCTCATATGCCCACATAGCAACCTCCCGGTAAGCTCAACACAACGACACCCATTGTATGCCCGGCAGGGTAGCTAATTTGGGACGGGGCTCTTTTAGCTGCCCCAGCCCCTTTCTAAGTTGCGGTGAAATACGGACTGTTTGCCGGGTTTATTGGGCTCAGCAGTCCGTATTTCCCCGCAACTGATGAGGGGACGTGAT
>CABTZM010000165.1 GCA_902489295.1 uncultured Collinsella sp. | reverse complement strand
GGTCCCGAGGTGGGTGGCGACTATGGCCCCTACGCACAGACCGAGCGCTTGGACCTGTACAAGCAGGCCGCCCAGAAGCTCTGGGACGAGGGCAAGGCCTATCCCTGCTTCTGCACTAAGGAGCAGCTCGACGCCGACCGCAAGGCCGCGCAGGAGCGTAAGGACCCCTTCCAGGGCTATCAGCGCCGCTGCCGCGATCTTGATCCCGAGGAGGCCCGTCGCCGCATCGAGGCCGGCGAGTCCTACGTCCTGCGCATCAAGGTGCCCGAGGACCGCGGCGACGTTGTCATCCACGACGCCGTCCACGGCGAGGTGACCTTCGACGCCAAGGAGCTCGACGACTTTGTCATCTTCCGCTCCGACGGCACGCCCACGTACAACTTCGCTACGGTCGTTGACGACGCCATGATGAAGATCACCCATGTCATTCGCGGCGACGACCACCTGTCCAACACCCCGCGCCAAGTCATGGTCTACGAGGCCCTCGGCGCGCCCGTGCCCACGTTCGCCCATATCTCCATGATCCTGGGTGCCGACGGCAAGAAGCTTTCCAAGCGCCACGGCGCCACCTCGGTGGAGGAGTACCGCGACGCCGGCTACCTGTCCGACGCCTTCGTCAACTATCTGGCGCTGCTCGGTTGGTCGCTCGACGGCGAGACCACGATCATCCCGCGTGACGTTCTGGCCAGCAAGTTCTCGCTCGACCGCATCTCTAAGAACCCGGCGACCTTCGATCCTAAGAAGCTCGACTGGGTCAATGCCGAGTACATCAACGGCATGTCCGACGCCCAGTTTGCCGATGAGGTCATGGTCCCCGAGCTGCACGAGGCAGGTCTGATCGAGGGCAATGTTGAGTACGGCGAGGACTGGATCGACGCGCTTGCTGCCATCGTCAAGCCGCGCACCAAGATGCCGACCGATGCTGTGACCGTCGCCGCTCCCATCTTCGCTACGGCCGAGACGCTCGAGTATGACGAGAAGTCCGTCAACAAGGGCCTGGCCAAGGAGGGCATGGGCTCCATTCTGGATGCCACCAAGGCCGCGCTCGAGGGCGTGGACGAGTGGACGGCCGTCAACATCGACGCCGCGCTTGAGCCGCTGCCCGAGCAGATGGACCTCAAGAAGCGCGTGGTGTTCCAGGCCGTGCGTGTCGCCGTCTGCGGCAATATGGTGAGCCCTCCGCTGGGCGAGACCATGGCACTCGTCGGCCGCGACGACTGCCTGGCGCGCATCGACCGCGCCCGCACGATGGCGCTGTAACAGTCGCGCAAACGCATGTATCCGAGCCCCGTTCACCCGAGCGGGGCTCTTGTTTCTGAAGACGTATGGGATTGGGGGTACAGCGATCATGGCCGAGCAACTTTCGCTGTTTGGTTCGCCGGAACCGGAGGTGACTCCGGCGGTGGCCGCATCCGCAGCTACTGATCCGGCTCAGCCCGAGCCTGCACCTGAGCCCGTCGCCGCCTACGCGAGCGTGGTTCTCGACATCCCCACGCGCGCTTTATCAGAGCCGTTTGCCTATGGCATCCCTCAATCCCTTGCCAACGAAGCCCAGATCGGCTCCACTGTCCTGGTCCACTTTGGCAACCGCGCGGCCGCCGGCTACATCGTCGACATCGCGCCTGAGCTTTGCGACCTGCAGGGTAACGACGCCCTCGACCCCGCGCGCATCAAGCCCATCGAGGCCATCCTCAGCAAGCCGCTCTTTACCGCCGAGGCTGCCCGCATTGCGCGCTGGATGAGCCGCGAATATGTCGCGACGCTTTCCGAGTGCCTGCGCCTGTTCCTGCCGCCGGGTGGAAGCCCGCGCGTTGTCAAGGGCGATGACGGTGTGTGGACCGTTGAGCGCCCCGCCGTCAAACCCATCCAAAACCGCTGGGTTATGCTCACACCTGAGGGCTTCGAATATACGCCGCCCAAAACCGCGGTTCGTCAGCGTCAGCTTATCGAGGCGCTCCAGTGCGGCCCGGTCACGACGCGCGACCTCAACCTGCTCTATAACAGCATGTCGGCGACCATCAAGGCGCTCGAAAAACGCGGCGTCGTGGTGGTGGAGGAGCGCCGCGCGTGGCGTGGCTGCAGCGAGCAGACCACGCTGTCCTCGGCAAGCGGCAAGGCTCCGTTGGCACTTACCAACGGTCAGCAGCAGGCGCTCGCGCAGATTGAACGCGCGCGCCTCGATGCCCACGGCGACGTGGTGCTGGTCGATGGCGTCACCGGTTCCGGCAAAACCGAGGTCTACCTCTCCGCCATCGAGCGTGTACTGGCAGTCGATCGTTCGGCCTGCGTGCTCGTGCCCGAGATCTCGCTGACCGCCCAGACCGTCGGCCGCTTCCGTTCGCGCTTTGGCGAGACGGTCGCGGTCTTCCACTCGCGTCTTTCGGCCGGTGAGCGTCTGGACCAGTGGGACATGGTCGCGAGCGGCGCCGCCCGTGTAGTCGTCGGCGCGCGTTCGGCGCTCTTTTGCCCGCTCAGCGACCTGGGCCTCATCATCATCGACGAGGAGCACGAGACCAGCTACAAGCAGGGCTCCAGCCCGCGCTACCATGCGCGCGAGGTGGCCGCCGAGATGGCGCGTCGCTATCGCTGCCCGCTTGTGTTGGGGTCGGCCACGCCCTCAGCCGAGGCGCTCGACCGCTGCCGCCGCGGCACGTACAACGGCGCCACCTGGACGCGCATCGAGATGCCCGAACGCCCGGGGCACGCGGTGCTGCCCACGGTTCGTATTGCCGACCTGCGCCGAGAGTTCTCGCATGGTAGCCGATCCATGTTCTCAAAACCGCTGATGGAAGGCCTCGAGCGCGTTGTTGAGCGCCGTGAGAAGGCCGTGCTGCTCCATAATCGTCGCGGCTTTGCGCCTTTCCTGATGTGCCGCGAGTGCGGCTGCGTTCCCACCTGTAACCACTGCTCCACGGCGCTCACGTACCACGAGCGCACGCACACGCTGCAGTGCCACACCTGTGGTTCGTCTTGGCGCGTGCAGCCCTATCCGGCGCCCACGAGCCGCTGCCCCAAGTGCGGTAGCCGCTACCTGGCAAAAATGGGCCTGGGCACGCAGCAGATCGAGGACGTGCTGCATCAGATGCTGCCCGAGGACGTCGCCATCATTCGAATGGACGCCGATTCCACGCGCGGCAAGGACGCGCACAAAAAGCTGCTCGAGCAGTTCGACGCCGCCGATTGTGCTGTGCTGCTGGGCACGCAGATGATCGCCAAGGGCCTCGACTTTCCCGAGGTCACGCTCGTCGGCGTGGTCAATGCCGACTTTGCCCTCAAGCTGCCCGATTTTAGGGCAGGGGAGCGTGCCTACGATCTGCTGGAACAGGTTGCGGGCCGCGCCGGTCGCGGTGATCGACCCGGCGAAGTCATTATCCAGACCTATCTGCCCGAGGACCCGGTCATCCGCGCTGTCGCCGAGCACGACCGCTCGATTTTTACCGACTACGACCTGGACCAGCGTCGCGATGCCCTGTATCCGCCGTTTGTGCGCTTGGTCAATATCCTGGTGTGGTCGGCGAACGCGGATGACGCGAAGGACTACATCGGGCACATCGCAAAGCTCCTCAAGCGTCGCTGGCATGCCGCCGCGCCCGACTTTTTGCGGGCGGGGAGCGCCGTGCCGCAGGTGCTGGGCCCGGCTTCGTGTGTAATCGAGAGAGCCAAGGACCGTTACCGCTTCCATCTGCTTGTGAAGTCGCCGGTAGGGTACCATGTCTCTGACGATATCGACGCCTGCCTCAAAGAGGTGGGCTCCGTGCGCGGCGTGAGCGTGAGCGTTGACGTCGACGCCTATGATTTGATGTAACAACCCGAAAGGATGGCCATGGAAGCCAACGGAATCGTACTGTCGCCCGACCCTCGCTTGCGCCAGGAGTGCGCCGTCATCGAGGAGATCACCCCGGCGATCGAGGCGCTTGCCGAGAAGATGAAGAAGATGATGTTCGAAAACGGCGGTTGCGGCCTTGCTGCCCCGCAGGTCGGCGAGCTCATCCAGCTCGTTACCATCGACTGCGATTACAGCGACAAGAACGACTACGACCCGTATGTACTGATCAACCCCGTGATTGTTGAGCAGAGCGACCATCTGGTGCCGTTTAGCGAGGGCTGCCTGTCCATTCCGGGCATTAGCTGCGAGATCGAGCGTCCCGATCACGTCGTCGTCGAGGCGTATGACTTGGATGCCAACCTGATTCGCTATGAGGCCACGGGTGACCTGTTCTGCGTGTGCCTTCAGCACGAGATCGATCACCTGCATGGCAATACGATGTTTGAGCGACTGAAGCCGATGCAGCGCATCAAGGCGGTCAAGGAGTACCAGGACGCCCTGGACCGCGGCGCTCGACCGGGCGAGACGGAGTAAGTCGTTCGTCCCTGGGGTGGGGCCCACACATATCATCCCGTGCTCAAACATTCTCGCTTTGCTGCGAAACTGCGCGCGGGACGATATGTGT
>CABTZM010000164.1 GCA_902489295.1 uncultured Collinsella sp. | reverse complement strand
CCCACATTCATCCGCACATGTACGGATGAATGTGGGAGGTGTTCGGATGAAGTTGATAATCAAGGGTTCGGGCGCGGATGTGGGCCACGCACGCACGCGATGATCACCGACACCGGCAAACGATATACTCTAGTTCCAGAAGAGACCATCCCGTCGAAAGCGAAATCTGTGAAGTCCCTCACCTCTTTTGCAAAGCGCTCAGCTCAGCTTGCCGCCGGCTTTGTCTGCGCTATCGCCCTTGCCGCTGGCGTGCCCACCGTCGCCGGCGCCCAAGTGCTCACGACCGACAATGTTTGCGGCAAAACCGCCGATGCGCGCGGCATCACGGCCGAAAACCTGCCCGATATCGATGCGACCAATGCCCTCGTCATGGGCAAAGACGGCACCGTCTACTATGCCCGCGGCGCCGATGAGCAGGTCAAGATTGCCTCGATCACCAAGGTCATGACCGCAATCATAACCGTCGAGAATTGCAAGATGGACGAGAAGGTGACGGTGAGCAACGCCGCGGCCACCGTAGGCAACTCGACTGCCGGCTTGCTCGAAGGCGACCAGCTCACCGTGGAGCAGGCCCTGCGCGGATTGATGATTCCCTCGGGCAACGACGCCGCCATCGTGCTTGCCGAGTACGTGGGCAAGAAGATCGACCCAAAGACCAAGGACGCCGAGGCGACGTTTGTTAAGGCCATGAACGAGCGCGCCAAGAAGCTCGGCTGCACTGGCACGGTCTTTGAGAACCCGCATGGCCTGGACTTTGATGAGTGGGCCGGCGACATGCACTCGACTGCACACGACGTGGCGCTGATGACGCAGGAAGCCATGAAGAACGACACAATCCGCGAGGTCGTGGCAAGCGAGGATTCCTGGATTGAGGTCACCGGTGCCGACGGCTCCGACCATTCGCATTCCATGGACACGCACAACTATCTGCTGGGTCAGGATGGCAACATCGGCGGCAAGACCGGCACGACCGACGATGCCGGTTATTGCTTTGCGGGAGCCTACAACCGCGATGGCGATGAAGTCTACACTGTCGTTTTGAACTCCACTACCACCGACCAGCGCTTTACCGATACTGCCACCCTTGCCAACTGGTACTACGGCCACAAGGTAACGGTCGCTATCGCCAACACGCAGGAAAAGACCGCCAACGGCAACCCGCTCATGGCACGCATTAGCCAGACCGACTGGACGGATAAGACCATCGACGCCACACTTGCCGACCCCACGGCGCAGGCGACCGTCTTTTCACTTGCCGGAGAGGTGACCGAGAAGGTTACCTACGACGACCTTTCGGGCACGGTGCACGTGGGTGACAAGGTGGGCAGCGTCACGCTCAAGCAGGACGGCGCCAAGATCGCCGTCATGGATTTGGTTGCCGACGAGGAAGGCTCGGGGCCGAATCCCATTGAGTGGCTACTTGTGAAGCTCGACCGTCTGGGCCGCCGCATCGACAACCGCCCGCTCACGGCCGAAAGCGAAACCGTGGCCAAAGCGCCCGAGGTATAGGGGCCAGAGAAACGATACGCTCATTGAAAGGAGGTGTCCGAAAGGACGCCTCCTTTTTTGGGTTCGAATCCCCAGCTAACGTTCTTTAAACTAAAAAAGGGCCCCAAATGGAACCCTTCTTCAAATTCTTACTGGCGGAGAGCTGGGGATTCGAACCCCAGATGCCCTTTTGGGGCATACTCGCTTAGCAGGCGAGCACCTTCGGCCTCTCGGTCAGCTCTCCGTAACAGCCGTTCTATAGTAACCAAACAGCCAAGGATGAGCAAGAGGAAATTTTCTAATTGCCTAGCAGCCTTTCCTTCTTGAAAGCATCGCCTACCCCAGCGAGCGGTTGAGGGAGCCGAGCTCGTCGTTGCCCATGGTGCGCCACATTTGGAAGATACAACCGCGCGCCAGGAAAAAGAAACCGTTGTCGACCAGTTGCACAGCGGCATCTGCCAGCTGATTCGTCACGGCGGACACTGGCGGCAGCTCTAGTCCAGCCTTGTGGATGGTCTCGACCGCTTCCTCGAACGTCGGAGGCTCGCTGACGCCCATCTCGTTCATAAGGCCCTGCATTTCTTCCAGCGCGCTGCTGCCCGACTCCTCGCCGCGCGGCACCAGACGGTAACAAGCCAGCGCCAGGTCGAGCTGATCGCAATTCCAATAGGCAAACGCCAAGCGATAGAACAGGTAGCCGATTGCAGAACGATCGCTGGCAATACGTAGGCCGTGGCGCGCCACCTCGATAATCTCGTCAAAGCGCTCCAGACGCGCAAGCACGTTGATGAGCGCAAAGTGCGACTGCATGGACGAGCGCGCCAGATCGTAAAGATGGCGCACCTCGGGCAGTGCTCGTTCAAAGTCCTCTTGCTCGGCGTAAAAGCTGCAGATCTCGTGCTGGGCAAAGTACAGCGCATCGGGCGCACGAAGGATTCGCACAGAGCGGTCTTCTTCCAACACCGGTAGCACCATGCGCACCAGCTGGTTATCGCAAAACTGCGTTTGAACCGGACCTGTCGCCAAAAGCTCGGCGACGGCGCACTTGGCCTCCAACTCCTCGACAAGACGGGAAAAGCCTTCAAAAGCACCTGTACGGTCGACTTTTGCCTGCTCGCGCAATTCAACAACACGGGCCACGTATGGGTCGTCGTCCTCTTCCATGACCTCCAGCTCGTCAGCCGTATCGGCAAGCAGCAGATCGCGCAGCGCCGGCGGCAGCATGCGATGGTCATCACGCGGACGAGCATGAACCTCCGCCGGCTCAATCGTCTCCGGAGCGGTTGACTCATACGCCTCAAGCACACGCTTGCACGGCATATCGTCCATGTCCATGCTCTCAAGATCCTTGGCGACAGGCACGCAATCGGCCAGATAGGCCGCACGCCCAAAGAAATACGTTGCGACAACGCACTCGCCCTGCTCACTGTCGGGAGCAGCAATCTGCACATAGCAGCGCGTGATGCAGGTGCCCGCGGCAAAACACGCTGCCGCAAGCGTGAGCGCCACGCGCGCATCGTGCTCCGCGGCCCAGATCGTGCGCGTGTCCTCGTCCAGCTCGTGCCAGGCGTCATCTTGAGCGTCGTATTCACGTTGCGGCATGGCATCAACGACAGACTGCCCAAACCGAACGAGCATAATCCCCTCGGCAACGTTTGCCCGATAGGTATAGTCGAGCCGCGTGACCACGTTAAGCGCCTCGACAATACGCGCGAAGCGGGTACGCACATCCCACTCACCGCCCGGCTGGCAAGCCACCGTACCCGGTTCGCCCCACGGGTTATCGCTCGAGGCCGTATCGAGCAGTCGAGGAACATCGTTGGTCGTCTTAGCAATATGCCACGCATCAAAGAGCGCGCAGCCCTCAAGGCTCGGCGACGAGGCCGCGGGGACCAATCCAGCCCCAATGCGCTCAAGGATGCCGGAGAGGCGGTTGAGACGGCACTCGATGGCAAGCAGCATGTCAATCTCGTCCTGGTCCAGCAGGCTACGATCAAAATTGAGATAGAAAAGCTTTGAACGATCAATGCGAGCCAGGCTCATCTCGGACTTGGCAGCGATGGTGCGCAGGCGGGGCAAGTCAATTTCACTCATAAGGGCAGCGGCATAGCGCTCGATACCGCTCGGATTCTCGGCATGGTCAACGCGGTAAAGCAGCGTCTCGATAGCATCAGGGAGCGGTGCCGTGTTAAAGCCCAAAAACACCTCGACCGGCTCGGGCAACTTTACGAGCTTGATCTTGTCGATAACATTTTGCATACCCTCGTCGAGTCCGCCGGCGTCCGCCGTGCTCGCAATGGCATTTTCGGAGTCAGCGAATATCACGTAGCGCAGGAACATCGATGCCATGAACTCGCCGTAAGGAAGGGAGCGGGTCGAATTCCATGTCTCGTGGTCGGACTGCTCGCGCATGGGGCCTTCGGGAGAGCCGACGGTTCGCGCGCACGCGCGCATCGTGCCGTTGGCTCCCCGAACCACAATCTCACCAATACCGGAGTCCGACTCGTCAAGGACCAGTTCCATGTCGGGATCGTTGGGCAGCGGAGCCTCGCTGACGGGGCGGTCCACCTTGTACACCTCACCCGAAACGCTTACGTAGCCCAAAAGCGACACATGACTTTTGCCAACAAATTCGACGACATAACAAGATTCATGCCGATCCTCGCCAAAGAGTTTCCAGACCACGCCATATGAGCGTCCCGCAGGCTGCTCGGGCATCGCCGGAAAGCGCTTCTTGGGATCGAGAAACCTGAGCTTGTATGTCGGACGCTCTGCCACGAAATATCACCCTGATCGGTCGCTTGAAGAAGGAGTGGTCGCGAATAAGTCGCGACATCTACTCGGAATCTTACACGAGTCGACAGGAAATCGTCCCTTTGGACGAAAGCACTCAAGCTGGCGCAAAAGAAAAGCCCCCGTTGCCGGGAGCTTTAATCTCAAATGGTGCGGCGTATAGGATTCCGCGCATCCGCT
>CABTZM010000163.1 GCA_902489295.1 uncultured Collinsella sp. | reverse complement strand
CAACCTGCGCCACCGGCGGCCGCCCGGATACGGCGCTTTCCGTACTGGGTCTACTCGCAGGCTACGATGACGCCCCAGTCTGGATTGCCGAGAACAAGGTGGTCTCCCGCATCCTTCGCGCAGGCGAATCGTGGGCCATCGAAGGCGCCGAAGGCAAGACGTTCTCCATCATCGCCATAGCCCCTAACACCAAGGTAAGCGAACACGGCTTAGAATGGGAGCTAGACCACAGCCCCCTGGGCCTGTTGGCCGACACGGGTATCAGCAACGTCGTCAGGTCAACAGCCACGATCCAAGTCCACACCGGCACCGCCATCGCTTACCTATATCAAGAGACATTTAGAGTCTGACCCAAAAAAGTCCTTGCACCCCACGCCAACTTCCCCTATAGTATCTCCTCGTCACGGGGGCGTAGCTCAGCTGGGAGAGCGCTTGACTGGCAGTCAAGAGGTCAGGGGTTCGATCCCCCTCGTCTCCACCATCGTGAATGTAAAGGCCTTCGGAATTCCGAAGGCCTTTTTTCATGCCAAAATACCTCGCGCCACAAACCCATACCCACATCAACAAAAAGTTGCACAATTTATTTCCCATGTCTGTACATAGTTTGTTATCCAAACGCAATTACCAGTGCAGCTCGCTGCTTCAGTTGGGCTTCAGGAATGCTCCCAATTATTGCCAGCACCACAATAACCTGCGCCAACGTGAACATCATCCCAAAACAACCCCCTTAAGCACGTCAAATGAACGAAATGTTGTCCAACGCAGCCCAAATCAGTTTCGCTACCAGCTTGTGCCAGGATAACTAGCGTTACATGAGTTCAACTGTGCTCACGGCTCCAGCAAGCCACAGAGCGCAGGGTCGATCAGCATCCGGCCGTAACGGCGGTGTTAGAAAAACCACGAGCTCCAATATCGATTGCCATGCACGTTTTGCACTTGCTTTTGCGGCTATTTATAAGTTCGCATTAGAAGGTGCAATAAGTTGTTACGGCAAACCACGGCAGTCCTTTAGCTGTTTGCGTGCGGTCCAGTTTTGTACCCACTTGACTGGTTCGCACGCAGCCAGCTGGAGTCGCGGTCATTTTTGCGATACACGTCCGCGTCTCTAGCAACTGCACTCATACATACCGTTCACGGTGGGGCAGAGCCACGTGCTTGTCTGACTGGGCTCAGGGTTTGAATATGGAGCGCCTTCGCGCACAAGCGCCCTGGCGTAGCCATACCCAAACCTCGTGAGCCACACGTAAGACAGCAAGGGGGTGGTGCTCGTGTGGTATGTAATCCAGGTCATAAACGGTCGCGAAGACGTAATGCGCGAGCGCATTGAGCGTATGGTTCCGGCTGGTGCCATGCAGGAGCTCTTTTATCCCCAATTTCAAACCGAGATCAAAGTACACGGCGAATGGGTCAATACGACCAAGCCGCTCTTTCCCGGTTATCTTATCTGCGATACGGCAGATCCTCGAACCGTGCAACAGTATCTGCTTCGCATGGACGACTTTGCCCGGGTGCTTGCCCAGGATGGTCAGTTTGTGCCACTGGCAAAAGAAGAGGTCCAGCTTATTGGCGGCTTTACGCATAGGGGAGAACGCGTAGTGCCCATGAGCGAGGCCCTTAAAGACGGTGACCAGGTCGTAGTGACGGCTGGTCCGCTGCTGGGCCACGAAGGCCTGATCAAAACCATTAACAGACGCAAGAGCACTGCTTATTTGGAGCTCGATCTGTGCGGCCGACGCGTTACTACGCGCGTTGGCCTTGCCGTGCTTTCGGCCGAGCAGCGCGTAATGCGCAACCTTAAAAAGGCGATCGCCTAGCTGCAGGCGACTGTTTAACGGAACAAGGAGGATCCCCGAGCCGGGGACGAAGTGTTGGAGGAGAACGTGTCGGATAAAACTCAATATGCAACGGATGCGCCCGCGGGGGCGGCGCTCATTGCTCAGGCCATGGACAGGCGTGAGGGCGCTGGCCGCCATAAGGCCATGCAGTCCATCATGGACTGGGATCGTTCGCGCCTGGTCTACCGCGCCGTTAAGCGCGCCTTTGACGTCGTGTTCAGCGGCTGCGTGCTGGCAGTCATTTCCGTTCCCAGCCTTGTGCTTGCCGCGGCCATCCGCCTTGAGAGCGAGGGCAACCCCTTCTACAGCCAGATCCGCGTGGGCCAGACCCACCGCGATGGCAGCCTGTCCACCTTCCGCATGTGGAAGTTCCGCTCCATGTACAAGGACGCCGACGAGCGCCTGGCAGATCTCAAGGAGCAGAACGAGATCGCCGGCGCCATGTTCAAGATGAGGGAGGACCCCCGTGTCACCAAGATCGGCAGGTTCATCCGCAAGCACTCCATCGACGAGTTCCCGCAGTTCCTGAACGTGTTCCTGGGGCAGATGTCCGTCGTGGGTCCACGCCCGCCGCTGCCGAATGAGGTTGCTGAGTACACAGAGTACGACCTGCAGCGCCTGGCAGTTAAGCCAGGAATTACGGGCTGGTGGCAAGTTACAGACCGCAACTCAACTGGATTTGACGGTATGGTGCAGCGCGATTTGGAATACATCGTCAGAAGAGGTATTTGGACTGACGTCAAAATTATCGCGCTAACCGTCATTGAAGTTATAACGGGAAAAGGCGCATGCTAGATGGATCTTTCAAATGCAAAGTTATGTATACCCAGTTCAAGCGGAGGACACTTGACGCATATGTGGCTTCTGAAGCCCATATGGGAGAAGGCTGCTGACCGGTTTTGGGTGACATTTGACAAGGAAGACGCAAATTCCCTGCTGGAGAATGAGCGTGTTTACCACTGTTATTACCCGACGAACCGCAATATTCCAAACTTGCTAAAAAACACTTGTTTAGCCTGGAAGGTGCTCCGTAAGGAACGTCCTGATTTGATTGTAAGTTCCGGCGCTGCAGTGGCGGTGCCATTCTTTTTGATAGGCAAGTTGCTAGGTGCCAAGTGTGTGTACGTCGAAGTATTCGATCGCGTAGACAAGTCTACATTGACTGGTCGAATGCTAAATGGAGTTGCTGATCTTTTTATCGTGCAATGGCCCGAACAGCTAAATGTCTATAAAAACGCCGTCGATCTCGGTTCAATTTTCTAGGGGGTTGCATGATATTCGTCACTGTAGGAACCCACGAACAACAGTTTAATCGACTAATTAAGGCTATAGACAACCTGAAATTCAATAAGGCCATCGATGAGCCTGTGTTTATTCAAACTGGGTATTCAACTTACGAACCTATGTGCTGCGAGCATGAAAAAATTGTGCCATTTAAGTTGATGAAGAAACTTATGAAAGATGCTGACGTGGTGATTACCCACGGCGGCCCCTCCAGCTTTATAGAAGCAATGGCTGCAGGAAAGGTTCCCGTCGTAGTCCCACGTAGGGGGGACTTGGGCGAGCATGTAAATGATCATCAGGCTGATTTCGTTCGATTCGTAGCTGATCGTCATGGTGGGATAGTTCCAGTTTTTGATGTTGCGAATCTTCTAAGTGCAATAGATAGCGCTCGCAATTTATCTCGTGACATCACTTTTAGGAGTCACAACGCGGAATTCTGTAATGATCTCTATGAACTAATCGAAAGGCTGTAGGTAGTGTCTTTTGAGCTTGTTATAAATAAGCAAAATGAGAACGGTCGCTTGTTTTCTCTAAACCTTGACAGAACATCTTCAGTTGTTACATGCTGGATATTAGTTTTTCTTTGTTTAGAACGTATATACATGCCAGGAAAAACTTCTGGATCATTTAACGGTCTTATTTATGGACTTTTCCTTGTTCTTGCATTTGGTTTACTTATGCTAAATATGAGCAAGGTCAGCTATGGATTGAGAGATCTTGTTTTTGTTTTCGTAGCCATGTATTTTCTGTTTTGGCACTACGATTCACGTTCTCTTCAGTATGCGATAATCGTATTGACGGTCTTGTTTATTGGAAAGCTTAATATCGATGACATGCTTGTTTTGCATAGAGCGCTTGTCGGTTTGGGGCTTATTTTCTCGATTGTATTTTGTATAGGCGAAGAAAGATGGAGCGGTTTTCTTAATAACTCGGCGCCTGTATTTTCGCTCATAATGGTTACTTCAATGGCCTACCTATTATTTCATCCAAACTCAAAGGTTATTGATTACTGTCTAGCCTTAATTGCATTGTTTTTGATATTCATGACCGAGACGAGAATCACCCTGCTCGTTGGTCTCGTATTACTTGTCACTCGTTTTTTTAATGGACCTTCAAAGAAAATTATCAATTTCTTTATTAGGCATAAATTACTGCTATTCATTGTTCTAACGATAGTCGTCTGGTTTGTATTTTTAAACTACGATCTGCTTCTATCGATTATTTCCCGCAGCAATGGAGATGCGAGCAGCGAAACAAGAATAGGATTGATGCAAGGGGTTTGCGCCCAGTGGCTACAAAGTGCCTCCAGCCTCATTTTTGGGAATAAAGGTGGATTTGCAATGCACTACGT
>CABTZM010000162.1 GCA_902489295.1 uncultured Collinsella sp. | reverse complement strand
CGGTAGTGCAGAAAAAAAATTGAAAACCGACCCGGGAGAAAAGTTTTAGCGCCGGGGTGTTAAGGGCAAACCCCCGCGAAGCTGCCCCTTTTAGCGGACCGGCGCGGAGAGGTCGAGTCGTATCTCCATCTGGACGAGAAGCGTACCCGCGTGACCGAGCTTGAGGCCAAAAGCGTGGCCCCCGGCTTTTGGGATGACGCCGACGCCGCCCGTGCCACGATGGAGGAAATCGCGCGCGCCAAGGAAGATATCGCTGCCGTGGACACCGCGCGCGGCGAGCTTTCCGATGCCCGCGCGGCGTTGGAGCTTGCCGAGGAGATGGGGGATGACCCCGACGCCACGGCTCTTCGCGAGGAGGCTGCGGCCACTACGGAACGCCTGGCTCGTGCCATCGATGAGCTTGAGCTCTCGAGCTGGTTTACCGGTGAGTTCGATCATGGCGATGCCATTGTGACCATCAAGCCCGGACAGGGTGGCTTGGAGGCCCAGGACTGGACCTTCATGCTCTTTAAGATGTACATGAAGTACTGCCAGCGTCGCGGGTGGAAGGTCACCATCAACGACTGTCCCGCAGCCGAGGTCATCGGCATCGACCGCGCGACCTTTACCGTCGAGGGCAAGGACGCGTTCGGTATGCTTCGCGCCGAGGCCGGCGTGCACCGTCTGGTGCGCATTAGCCCCACCGACGACAAGAAGCGTCGCCAGACCACGTTTGCCGGCGTCGAGGTCATCCCCGTGCTGCCCGACGATATCGATATCGAGATCAGCCCCGATGACATTCGCGTGGACGTGTATCACGCGAGCGGCCCGGGCGGCCAGGGCGTCAATACCACCGACTCCGCCGTGCGCGTGACGCATTTTCCCAGTGGCATTGTGGTCACCTGCCAAAACGAGCGCAGCCAGATTCAGAACAAGGCTGCGTGCATGCAGATCCTCAAGGCCCGCCTGTACGAGATCGAGCTCGAGAAGCGCGCCGAGGCACTCGATGAGATCCGCGGACCCAAGACCACGATCGGTTTTGGCAACCAGATTCGCAGCTACGTGCTCTACCCGTACCAGATGGTCAAGGACCTGCGCTCGGGCGTGGAGACCAGCAACGTCGAGGCCGTTCTTGACGATGGCGATCTGGATCCGTTCGTGATCGGCTACCATCGTTGGGCAACCGGCAACGCCGATGCGGAAACGCCGGACGCCTAAATCTTTGGGTTGAGCTTCGGGCTGCTTCAAGCCCCGTACAGGGGTGGTTTTTGCCCGCCGAATCGGTAGAATCGAATAGAGCAAGAAGTTCAAAGCGCATCCGTTTGGGTGCGCTTTTTTGAGGGAGGTAGCATGGCATATCGTCTGGACATCAAGCGCATTCTTTCGATGAACTTCTTCCACGACCTGCCCCAGATTATGCTGGGGTGCGCCCTGGCCGCCGTCGCGACCGACCTGTTTTTGATCCCCAACGGCCTCGCTGCCGGTGGTGTTACGGGCCTTGCCACCATTATCCAGGCGGTCGGCGCATCGCGCGGCATATCGCTTCCCGTCGGTATCCAGACCATCGTCATGAACGCGTTGCTGCTGCTGGTCGTTATGCGTGCGGGCGGTATGTTCTACGTGGTACAGACGGCGACGGGCTTTGTGCTGCTGGGCTTTTTCACCGACCTGTTCGCCCCGTTTGTGGCGCCGCTTGCTCATGCCGATCTAATGCTGCCGGCCATGTGGGGCGGTATCGTTACGGGCATTGGCTACGGTATGGTGCTGCGTGCCGGTGCCAATACCGGTGGCTCCGACACGATCGGCCAGATTATCTCGCGCAACACATCGCTGCCGGTGGGCTCCACCGTTATGGCGATCGATGTTGCCGTGTGTGCGCTGTCTGCACCGGTCTTCTCGATCGAAAACGCGCTGTATGCCGGCCTTTCGATGGTCATTAGCGGCTACGTGATCGATGCCGTGGTCGATGGTGGTAACAAGCGTCGTATGGTGCTCATCATCTCGGACAATTTTCCCGAGATCGCGGCCGACATCATGTACGGCCTGGGCCGCGGCTGCACCAAGTTTAAGGCGACCGGCATGTATTCGGGCGCCGAGAAGCCGGTGATCATGGTGATCGTGAGCCGTCGTGAGCTCAACACCCTTAAGACCATCGTGCGCGAACGCGATCCGCGCGCCATCGTGACTGTGGCGGACGTCACGGAAACCTTCGGCGAGGGCTTTAAGGACATCAGCGCGTAGGATTGAGCGGGCCCGCATCCAAAAGACGTTCACATTGATAAACCGTTTCATCAGGGCGTCTGCCTGCTCAATTGTTCAAATACTGATAAAAACTCTGGTAAAGCCTTCACTTTCCCGCATAATGGATGGCGTACGTGCATCGCGGCCGGGCTGGGACTACCTTCTGTGCCGTGCGCATCTTGTCTAAAGAGGATGAAAGGAAGGCACAATGAGCGACGAAGAGCTCAAAAAGGTTGCCAACGAGGTAAGGAAGGGCATCGTCATCGGCGTGCACGCTGCCAAGTCCGGCCATCCGGGCGGTTCGCTCGGCGCTGCCGACATCATGACCTATCTGTACTTTGAGGAAATGAACGTCGACCCGGCCGATCCCCGCAAGGCTGACCGCGATCGCTTTGTGCTTTCCAAGGGCCATTGCGCGCCTGGTCTGTACGCCGTGCTCGCCGAGCGCGGATTCTTCCCCAAGGAAGATCTCGAGACGCTGCGCCACATCGGCAGCCACCTGCAGGGTCATCCCAACATGAACGACACCCCGGGCGTCGACATGTCCACCGGTTCGCTCGGCCAGGGCATCTCCGCCGCCGTCGGGATGGCGCTCGCCGCCAAGCACTGGGGCGACGACTATCGCACCTACGCCCTGCTGGGCGACGGCGAGAGCGAGGAGGGCCAGGTCTGGGAGGCGGCCATGTTTGCCGGCAACCAGCAGCTCGACAACCTCTGCGTGATCGTCGACCATAACGGCCTGCAGATCGATGGCCCCGTCGAGGAGGTCAACGACCCCATGCCGCTCGCCGACAAGTTCCGCGCCTTCAAGTTCCACGTGGTGGAGCTTGCCGACGGCAACGATTTCGATCAGATCCGCGCCGCCTTCGCCGAGGCGCGCGCCACCAAGGGTCAGCCGACCGCCATTATCGCCGAGACCCTGAAGGGCAAGGGCGTTTCCTTTATGGAGAACCAGGTGGGCTGGCACGGCAAGGCCCCCAACGATGAACAGTTTGAGCAGGCCATGGCAGAGCTCACGGCCGCCGGAGAGGAGCTCTAGGATGGCAGACGTCAAGAAAATCGCCACGCGCGTAAGCTACGGCGAGGCCCTCGTCGAGCTCGCCAACGAGCACGACGACTTTGTGGTCCTCGACGCCGACTTGGCCGCCGCCACGCAGACCGGCAAGTTCAAGGCCGCCTGCCCCGATCGCTTCTTTGATGTGGGCATTGCCGAGAGCAACCTGATGGGCGTCGCCGCCGGTATCGCAACCACCGGGCGCGTCGCCTTCGCGAGCACCTTTGCCATGTTTGCCGCCGGTCGCGCCTTTGAGCAGGTCCGCAACTCCATCGGCTACCCGCACCTCAACGTTAAGATCGGCGCCACGCACGCCGGCATCTCGGTGGGCGAGGACGGCGCCACGCACCAGTGCTGCGAGGACATCGCCCTCATGCGCGTTATCCCCGGCATGACCGTGATCGTTCCCGCCGACGATGTGGAGGCCCGCGCCGTGACGCGTGCCGCCTACGAGTGCGACGGCCCCGTCTACATGCGCTTTGCCCGTCTGGCCTCGCCAGTCATCAACGACCCCGAGACCTATAAGTTCGAGGTGGGTAAGGGCATCGTCATGCGCGAGGGCGTCGACGTGACCATCATCGCTTGCGGCCTGATGGTCGGCGAGGCCCTCGAGGCCGCCGAGCAGCTCGCTGCCGAGGGTATCGATGCCGAGGTCATCAACATGCACACCATCAAGCCCATCGACGCCGACCTGATCGTCAAGAGCGCCACCAAGACCGGTCACGTCGTGACCGTCGAGGAGCACTCTGTGATCGGCGGCCTGGGCAGCGCCGTCGCCGACGTCCTGTGCGAGCAGTGCCCGACGCCGCTCAAGAAGATCGGCGTCAATGACACCTTTGGTGAGTCCGGCCCGGGTGCCGAGCTCCTGCACAAGTACGGCCTGGACGCCGCCAACATCGTGGCAACCACCAAGGAGTTCTTGGCATAAGGCAAGACGGATCTCAAGGACTGCTTCGCCAGTACTATGGAAACCCGGCAGGGGCGCTCTCTAGGAGAGCGCCCCTGTTTCAGTTGCGGTGAGATAAGGACTGATTAGGGCTTTTAACTGCTAAAACAGTCCCTATTTCACCGCAACTTCTAAAGAGGCCGTATCAAGCAGGATTTCTATTGGGATAAGGGCCCATCCCAACAAAGTGCAATTCAGACCCTCCCAAGCATGCATTTGCTGCACCTAATAGAAACGCGGCGACCCCTTAGTTGCCGCAGGCCGGACACAGGGT
>CABTZM010000161.1 GCA_902489295.1 uncultured Collinsella sp. | reverse complement strand
TGGCGGGGCGGCCGCCGGGCCGCCGCCGGAGCCGATACCGGCGATCTGCAGGTCCTCCTGATGCTCCTCGGCGATAACGTCCATGGCGTCGTCGAAGGTCACGATGCCCAGGATATGGCGATTCTCGTCGCAGACGGGGATGGCAACCAGGTCGTACTTGGTCATCTCGTCCGTTACGTCTTCCTGGTCCTCGTCGGGTGACACATAAACCAGGTCACGGTAGGCGAGCTGGCCCAGCGTGGCGTCGCGGTCGGCCACGATCAGCGTGCGCAGCGAAAGCACGCCCGTCAGCATACCGCTCGGGTCCTCGGTGTAGACGTAGTAAACGCTCTCGAAGTCCTCGTCGAGTTTGCGAATCGCCTCGATAGCATCACCGACCGTCGCCGTAGCAGGCAGCGAGACAAACTCCGAGGTCATGATGCGGCCGGCGGTGTTGTCCTCGTAGCCCAGCAGGTTGCGAATCGCCTTCTCCTCCTTGACGCCCATCAGACGCAGGAGCTTTTCGGCCTTCTCGTAGCTGAGCTCGTCGATTAGGTCGGCGGCGTCGTCCGGGTCCATCATGGCCAGCATCGACGATGCGTCGGTGTCGGACAGGCCCTCGAGCATCTCGGTCATGAGCTCGTCATCATCGAACTCCGAAATGGCCTCGGCGGCCTGGGCGGTATCGAGCTGTGCAAAAACCTGCGCGCGCAGGCGCGGGTCGAGCTGCTCGATAATGTCGGCGATGTCGGCGGGGTGCAGCTCGCCAAGCGTCTTGTGCGACACCGAGAGCTGGATGTTCTTGGTCGAGCAATCGAGCAGGTCCATGTAGGACCAGGCGATGATGTCCTCGCTGAGCGGCTTGCCCAGGTGCTTCATAAAGCTCTCGACGACATGCTCGAGCGCGGGGCTAATCGCGCGCAGCAGACCGCGGGCGCCGACCTCGGCACCCAGCAGACGCAGCTGGTTTTCGCCCGACATGGAGAACTTGATGTCGTTTACGCGCACGACCTTCATGCCCTGCGTGTCGACGATCTGCTTGTTGAGCACGTCACGCGCCAACAGGAGCTCGGTCGGCTGCAGATATGAGAAGCGGATATTAGTGGCAGACGTATTGAGGTACACGCCTGTCTCGTCGATACGGTCGACCCATTTGCGCCAGCTGATCATAAACGGCGTCTTGCCGGGACCGCGAAACGCAAGCGACGTCACGTGCGGAAAAACTTCGCCGGTAGCAATGCCAAAATCGTTGACCACGCCGAGCTTTTCGCCGTCGACGTCCAAGACCGGCAATTTGAGCATCTCACTCAGATAATTCAATGGTGCTCCCCATCATTATTCCTGCGGACCGCGGCCGGACGGGCACGCTATCCGTGGACTGTTTGATATGTATACGCATGCGCGGGCGGCACGCCGCTCGACGCTTACACCCCGTGCATGCGCAAAAAGCACCTGCATGGGGTCATCGACTGTATGGTCGAGGTTTGGATTTCACCTGTAACCTTTCTCTTGACCCTCATTAACCGCAGTAACTATAGCATCAGCATCGCGCTGCGGCACCGAATTTATGCGCTGCACATTGCAGGCATACCAAACGCTGACGCATCCGTGACATAGTCGTCCGCAGCGAAGTGGTGGGACAAACACTCCTGATAATTTTGTCCCACCGGCGCCCTTGCTCGAGCTACTCCGTGGTGTCGTCGTCCTCGGCGAGTTGGGGGAACACGGCGTTCTTGGGCATGGTGACCTTCGTCAGCGAGGTGAGCTTTTTGCTGAGCGACGTGTCCGTCTTGACCAGGTCGCTCAGCGTCACGATCTTGTAGCCGTCCGCAACGAGGCCGTCGATAATCTGAGGCAGCGCTTCGAGCGTTTGCTCGGCGCACTCGTCGCTATCGGTGAGCAGCACGATATTGCCCGGCGTCACCGAGTCGAGCACCGTCGAGACCTGCTCGTCGGCACCATTGAGCAACCAGTCGCCCGAGTCGATATTCCACGAGACCACGGCAGACACCAAGTCCATCGAGTCAATCCAATTTTGCTCGTCAAAGGCGGCGTAGGGAGCGCGCAACAGCATCGTCTTGACGCCGGTTGCCGACTTGATGGCGTCGGTTCCCTTCGAGATCTGCTTGCGCACCGTCTCGCGATCCTCGCCCTTGAGCGAATCATCGCTATAGCTATTGGAGCCGACCTCGCAGCCGGCATCGACGATTGCCTTGGCCGTGGCAGGCGAGGCCTCCGCGGCATCGCCCGAAAGGAAGAACGTCGCGGTGACGCCCTTTTCCTTAAGCACCTGGAGGATCTGCTTGGTGGCGCCACTCGGCCCCTCATCAAACGTCAGCGCCACAACCTTCTCGTTGTCCTTTGGCGCCACGCTGGCGCAGGCAACCACGCAATCGGTGGCGGGCACAACCTCGCCACGGTCCTGCGTCTTACCCGATTGCTCGCCGACCCACACCTCGGAGCGGCCCTGGACGCCCCATGTCTGCACATACTCGATGGCGCCTGTGCCCTCGACCTTCAGTTTGGGCTCGATGGTCGTGGCCTGCACCTCGTGCTTCTCGTAGATGTTGCGGCCGTCTTTGACCGTCACCTTCTCGCCGCCGGTAAGCTCACGGCTGTCCCATTTGCCCTGCTTTACGCGCTTGCCGTCAACCTTCACCGACAGCTTTTCGCCCCCGTGGCGCTTGAGCACACTGTCGTCGACGGCCAGCAGGTCGCCTGCGTCATAGGTGTCGGTCAACCCCTGGTCGTCGATAAGATTCTGCAGCGTAGAGCCCACGCGCACCGCGGTCTTTTGCCCGTTGAGCTCCACGTCCACGCTGCGGTTGACGTAGCCCACGACGGCAGCGATAAACAGCACGAGCGCGCAGCCCACGGCGATGAGCGCATAGGGCAGACGGGATGGGCGGCGGGGCGAGCGCCCGTTGCCAATGCGCGCGCTGCGGTCGCTAAAACCGCGGCTATGGTTGAGGTACATCGCGCCGGGCTTACGGCGGCGTTTGCGCTGGCCGCTGGGCAGCTGCCCCAGGTCGCGGCGCGCCGTCGGACGCGCACCGGAGTGCCCGTTTAAGTTGGATCCGTTTTGGCGCATGTGCCCTCCCCCATAAACACAGCGAGCCGGAGCAACATGTCTCCGGCTCGCCTCCCATCATTTGGTACGTCGCTATTTGCTAGCTTTTGACGAGCCCCCGCTCGCCTTTTGGTATTCGTCCTTAAAGGCCTTGAACATGCCGCGCGTCTTGCCGAGCTGCTTGCCCAGCGCGCGACTGCCCTTGTCCACGGCGACCGATCCCTTGTCATCGAGCACCTTGGCGCCCTTTTTGACCTTATCGCCCACCACGACACTGGCCTCGGCGGCCTTTGCGGCGGCGCCGCCCGAATACCCGAGCGCCTTGACCTCGTCCGAAACGATCATCGCGCCGTTCTCGTAGCCGCGCAGCATCGTCGGCGGCACCTGCGTGTCACCGACCAGCACGCTCGAAGCGGCCCCGGCGGTCACATAGAACATCTGGACGATGCCCGAGCGCGGCTTGAACTCCACGTCCGAACAATAGCCCACGACATCGCCCGATTCCGTGCGCACGTCCATACCGACCCAGATGATGCAATCGTCCAGGTTAATGTCGAGGCGCTTGGCCGCGGCGGCATCGTAGGTGTCCTTGGCGTCATCCACCGCGATGGCGCCCTCATAGACGCCGATGGCATCGAGCGCCACAAATCGATCGGGGCGCTCAATCATGCCCGCAATGTCGGACTGGCGAACCATAAAGCCCACCACGCGCGTTCCGCCCGGGGTAAAGACCGGAAAGTGAATCTTTCCGAGCTTTTTAGGGCTACGCGGCGTGCCGTCCTTTTTGGTGCGCTTGTCCTCGGTGGGCTTGCGATAGATCTTGGCGCCGACAAAATCCCCGGCGCGCATTATGCCTCGGTCGAGGGCTCCGCAGCCTCGGTGTCGGCCTCGGCGGCGTTCTCGACCACGACGTCGGCAGCGGGCGTCACGTTGCCGCCCGAAATGGCGTCGTTGAGCTGCTCGCGCAGCTGATCCATACGCTCGCGGGCCAGGTCGACCTTAGCGCGCAGGTCATCGGTCTTGGCATCGACCATCGGGCCGAAGTCGTTGACCGCGGCGCGGGCCTCCTCGGCACCGTGCTCGTAGGTATCGCGCATGTTATCCCAAGCGTCGTTGGCGATATCGGCAGCCATGGCGCGGGTCTCGGCGCCCGAGCGCGGGGCCAAAGCAACGCCGATGATAGCGCCGGCGGCGGCACCAAAGAGTGCACCGGAGACAAAGCTAAAAGTCTTACCCATGATCATTCCTCTCCTGCGGGCACGTCGGCGCCCACCGTTTGAATGCTGTCCATTATACCCGCAGCGCAACACTTGCCGCCCCGCTCATCTGCATACGGTAAAAGCGCAGGTACATGATGGTGTTGAGTGTGCGAACCTACTCCTGCGGCATGGCGGGCATGGCAACCGTGGCAGCCGGATCCCCACCGGCGCCGTCCACGAGCGGCAGGGCGGCCCCCTGTGGCGCG
>CABTZM010000160.1 GCA_902489295.1 uncultured Collinsella sp. | reverse complement strand
GACAGGCACCTTTGTGGTGGTTTTTGCTTTGGTAGATGTTTGGGACATGCCTTAAAATCTACCGAGTAGTTCATCCGAGCGAAGACGGAGAGAAGGGGCCCGATGCGTCCTTAACGTTGCATACGGAAAGATTGAGTCGATGGTCGGCGGTCAATTCCCGCGGCCCGTATTCGTATGCAACAAGGAGCACCCATGTCCCTTTCGCTATTCTCAAAATCCCGACCGTCGTTGTCTGCTCAGGCGAAGCGCCTGGTGGCGATGCGGTTTCTCATCTACACCGGCTTCCAAACCAGTTACTTTATCGGCGTCATTGGAACGCTTACCTATGCAGACGGCGCCTCGGTCGTCGCGACGTCGCTGGCCGTCCTGTTTATGAACGTCTTCGTGATCTTGGGATCCTTTGCGGGTGGCGCGGCGCTCGACGCCTGGGGCCCGCGCCGCCATTTTATGCTGAGCATCGTCGGCACGCTGGCAACCGGCGCGGCGATCATCGCCTTTGGCAGCGCGACCGGAACGGTCCTTGCCGGCGCAGTACTCTTGGGCTTTGTGATGGGGTTCGCCCAGCCCATCGCCACGTCCTACCCGGCATACCTCACCGACAACCCGGTCGTGCTCAAAGACATCAACTCCGCCATCACCATGTTCTCCAACGTGAGCATCATCGTCGGCCCCACGCTGGGCGGCTTTGTCGCGGCTGCGGCATCGTCGCGCGCGGTGTTCGTGCTCATGATGCTGTTCACCCTGCTTGCGCTCATTGCCGGCTGGGGATTTAAGCCGCAAGCAGGTCGCGTCGCCGGACAGGTGGATGCCGATTCGGCAGAGGAGGGGGAGCGCGCAAGCCAAAGCTCCGACCCCAGCACATCCGCTCGCGCCACCTTCGCGACCAGCATCAAGACGGTCTTTACCAACAGCGTCCTCGCCCTGCTCTTCTGCATCATCTTCCTCTCGAACTTTGGCTACGGCGCCTTCGACCCGCTGGAGTCGTTCTTCTATCGCGATGTTCTGCACGTTGGCGTCGAGTGGATGGGCTGGCTCTCGTCGGCATCCGGTGTGGGCGCGGTACTGGGCGCCGTGGTCGCGCTCCGCATGCCGCCGCGCCTCGTCAGCCTTAAAACGCTGCTCGTGGCGCTCATGTCCGTAGGCCTGGGAAGCCTGCTCTACGTGGGAACGCCGTACGTGGGCATGGCCCTCATCGGCCAGATCGCCCTGGGCGTTGCCTGGGGTGTCGTCAATCCGCTCCACAACACCATCGTGCAAACGACGGCGCCGCTCGAGCAGCTCGGCCGCGTTAACTCGGTCATGGGCTTTGGCAACATGTTCGCCGGCGTGGCGCCGCTGGCGATTGCCCCGTGGCTGGCGGCGACGTTTGGCGTGCAGCAGACGCTCGTAGGTGCGGGCATGGTCGTGACGGCGGTTCCCGCGGCGCTGCTGCTGTTTGGACGCAAACATCTGGATCGTGCTGCAGAACGGTAAGAAACCGTCACAACATTCGATGAAAATCGCGATTTTGCCGAAAAACGTCGAATGTTGTGATGGATTGTGCTGAGGCCCGAGCGCCACAAGCCACCGCAAAGGGGCCAGGCACCTTTGCGGCGGTTTTTGCTTTGGCGAGCCGCGCTCGCGCATTGGTATACCATGTACGCCACTTACGACTACAGCCAACACCGCCACGCAACCCAGAAAGGCCCCCATGGACGCCACATTCAGCCACATTAAAGCCGTGTTCTGCGATATCGACGGCACGCTGCTCACAAGCGAGCACACGGTGTCCCCGCGCACCGTGGCCGCGATCCGCGCCCTGCGCGAGCGCGGCGTGCTCTTTGGCCTGTGCACCGGGCGCGACGCCCACGCGACCGAGGCCATGTACGAGCTCTGGGGCATCGACGGTCTGGTGGACGTGATGGTGGGTTGCGGAGGTGCCGAGGTCATCGACCGCGCGCACGGCATCAACGAGCTGAGTTACCCGCTGCCGGGCGAAACCATCGCGCGCATCTGCAAGCACATGGCGGACCTTCCGGCAACGCCCGTTTGCCCCCGAGACGGCGTGTTCTACGTTCCCGAGAGCAACGCGTGCGTCGAGCACTTGTCGCAGGTCGATGGCGTACCCTACAAGGTGGTCGATTTTGCCGAGTTCTTGCGCGAACCGCAGCCCAAGGTGATGTTTACCATGGCGCCCGAGGTGATGCCGCAGGTCATCGAGCGAGCATCGACGTTCGCCGACGACACCGTCAAGGCGGCCGCCCTGCAAACCACGCAGCGCCTCTACGAGTTCATGGATCCGCGCGTGTCCAAGACGCGCGGCCTTGTGCGCGTGGCGGAGCTTAACGACATGGAGCTCCAGAACATCTGCGTGTTTGGCGATGCGGACAATGACACTTGCATGGTGGCCGACGCCGGCGTGGGCGTGGCCATGGCAAACGGCAGCGAGGCTACCCGCGCCGCCGCGGACTTTGTGACCGCGAGCAACGACGAAGACGGTATCGCGATCTTTATCGAGGAGCATCTGCTGTAGCGCCGGGGGACCACCACAAAGGGGGCAGGCACCTTTATGGTGGCCTCAGGCAATTTTGGCGAATTGATGCCTAAAATCTGCGCGAAAATTCAAATACGGTTGTCTGAACATCACGCTTCTAACCACCGATGGGTTAAAGATATTCTCATCAGTTTGGTAGGATATTCCTCCCGGTTGATGACCTACCGCTCACGGTCGATTTTCGACCGTTCACAGGATGTTTGCTCTTGAGTAAAATGTTGTGCAAATAAATAGAATGCTATTAAAAAACTGATAACGAATTTAATTACCAGTAGAAACAGATATTTCAGAGCGAATAAACAAAGGCAAATCTGAACAATTGTCAAGAGAATTGAGAACTTGCTACAAAAATGTCGGTTTTGCTGCTCAGATGTATAAACAATAGTTACAATAGTATTACTTAGCGAGCGCAATTACAGATTGCGCAGATACGTTTGATAGTGAAAGAGCAAGATCGCGGTCTCTTGGGGAGGAGACATCGATGAAAGCAAATTCAGAAAAAACTAAGCAGAGTAATAAAGCGACGCGCCGTGTACTGGCAGGCGTTTTGTGCGGAGCTTCTGTTTTGAGCTTGGTACTGTCGCTCGTCATGCCCCCGATCTCTCAGGCCATCGCCAACGACGTCCAGACAGTTTCTACCGAGGAAACTGTAATGGGGTGCTCAAAGTGAAGAAGTTCGCCGCATGTAGCTTTATGGCAACTGTTCTCGTAGTGAGCACTCTGTTGTCGCCGTTTAGCGCGGTCTCCACCGCAAGCGCGGAAGATGCTGGACTCCTCACTCCGGGCATTCACAAGCCAACTTCCATCAGCATCGGTACGAATATCGATGTCTCTACCCCCGATCCCGGCGTGGCCACCTACGTCGGCCGCGACATGTACATCGGTGGTAAACCGAGCAACACTAAAACTCTTGATGCGAGCAACGCCCCCGCCGGCTCATATGCCGCTGAGGCGGAGGGCCTTACCGTGGTCCGTGGCAAGCTTGCCATGAATCCACTCAAAGAGAGCTGGCCCTATGAAGGTATTGGCGCTGGTTTCCGCTTTGGCACCGTTGGTTTTGGTTCCCAGTTCCGTCCTGTCGACGGCAGCACCGTGCTTGCGGTGGCTGGAATCGACAGTGCGATCACCAACATGAGCGTTGGTTACAGCGGCGACTTGCCGGGGAAGACTACCGTTGGCGCTTGGAACAAAGGCGCTTGGGTCGGCAAAGCGAGAACGGCTGACTCCGCTGGCTATGACTACACCGCGAAGATCGCCGGTCCCATTACCTATTGGAATACTAATAACGGGCGCCAGTCTGTGGTGAAAACCCAGGGTTATTGGTACGCGGGCGAGAACGCTCAGGACAGTACTCTGTTCAACCAAGTTAATTTCCTCAAGGACATTAATGGCAAGGATTAATCGAATTACAGCGGAGAGACAGGCTATCTCAACACGCTTTCTAATCAGCTGAATTCGTTTGCGAAGACGGGCAAAGTGAGCTACGGCGTTGCTCCGGCGTGCGATAAGGACAACCGCTATATCATCAACAAGTACGACAAGACGGATTGTAGCTATGGCCTGGTGTTTGATGAGTCGCATAAGACCATCGATACGGACTGCGCCGATACGTCGCTCAATGGTAGGCAATTCAAGAATAGCGAGCGTCTTATCAAGTTTGAGGGTGACAACACCTCTATGCAGCAGGTGTTCACCATCGATGCTTCTCAGCTGAGCAATACATACAACAACGAGTATTATCGTGGCGTTGATTTCGCATTCGAGGGCATTCCCAAGGGCGCCTCGGTTGTTGTGAACGTTACTGGATCTTCGATTATTGAGTTCCACAATGGCTGGCGCTTTTGGTGGAACGGTACCGAGATTTCGCGTGGTTACGAAACTCGATATTCCGGCACACTGCTGGGCGAGGCATACGCGACGGCTTCTCAATCCGTCATGTGGAACTTTGTCGATACGCAAAGCCTTACCATTCGGGGCGGCATCGCGGGAGAGGACCGCGCGGACTGGGAATACGGTGGCAAAACCACTGGTGCCAGGTGGACTGACGACGATCCTGCGGCGGCTATGATCGGCAGCATCCTT
>CABTZM010000159.1 GCA_902489295.1 uncultured Collinsella sp. | reverse complement strand
TTGCCGGGGTTCTCGTCGGTGCCCTCCCACGCCAGGATGTGGGTGGCCACGCGGTCGAGGAACATGCGGTCGTGGGAGATGACCACGGAGCAGCCGGGGAACTCCAGCAGCGCGGACTCGAGCGCGGAAAGGGTCTCGACGTCGAGGTCGTTGGTGGGCTCGTCGAGCAGCAGCAGGTTGCCGCCCTGCTTCAGGGTGAGCGCGAGGTTCAGGCGGTTGCGCTCGCCGCCGGACAGCACGCCGGCGCGCTTCTGCTGGTCCTGACCCTTAAAGCCGAAGCTCGCCACGTAGGCGCGGCTCGGGACCTCGTTCTCGGCGACCTGCATGATGTCCAAGTCGTCGGACACGACCTCCCACAGGGTCTTGTCGGGGTCGATGCCGCCGCGCATCTGGTCGACGTAGGAGATCTTGACGGTCTCACCGATCTCCAGGTTGCCGCTGGTGAGCGGCTCCAGGCCCACGATGGTCTTGAACAGGGTGGTCTTGCCCACGCCGTTGGGGCCGATCACACCCACGATGCCGTTGCGCGGCAGGGTGAAGGAGAGGTCGTCGATGAGGACGCGGCCGTCGAACTCCTTGTGCAGGTGCTCGGCCACCAGGACCTTGGAGCCCAAACGAGGGCCCACGGGGATGCGGATATCGGTGTAGTCGACCTTCTGGCTGGCGCGAGCCTCGGCCTCCATCTCCTCGTAACGTGCCAGACGCGCCTTGTTCTTGGCCTGGCGTGCCTTCGGGGAGGAACGCACCCAGTCGAGCTCGGCGGCGATGCGCTTGGCCAGGCGCTCCTCGCGCTGACCCTGAGCGGCGGCGCGGGCGGCCTTGGTCTCGAGATAGGTGGAGTAGTTGCCCTTATAGGGGTAGAGGTGACCGCGGTCGACCTCGCAGATCCACTCGGCCACATGGTCGAGGAAGTAGCGGTCATGCGTGACGGCGAGCACGGCGCCGGGGTAGTTCTTGAGGAAGTGCTCGAGCCACAAGATGGACTCGGCGTCCAGGTGGTTGGTGGGCTCGTCGAGCAACAGCAGGTCGGGGGCCTCGAGCAGCAGCTTGCACAGGGCCACGCGGCGGCGCTCACCGCCGGAGAGCACGTTCACCGGCATATCGGAATCGGGCAGCTGAAGGGCATCCATGGCCTGGCCGAGCTTGGAATCGATATCCCAGCCATCGGCGGCGTCGATCTCGTCCTGGAGCTTGCCCATCTCGGCCATGAGGGCGTCCATGTCGCAATCCGGGTCGCACATCTCCTCGCCGATCTTATTGAAGCGATCGACCTTGGCGATCATGTCGCCAAACGCCATGCGCACGTTCTCGATGACGGTCTTGTCGTCGTCGAGCGGCGGCTCCTGCTGCAGGATGCCCACGGTGTAGCCGGGGGTAAGCCTGGCATCGCCGTTGGAGACCTCCTCGATGCCGGCCATGATCTTGAGCAGGGTCGACTTGCCCATACCGTTGGGGCCCACGACGCCGATCTTGGCACCGGGGTAGAAGCTCAGGGTCACGTCGTCAAGGATTACCTTGTCGCCATGGGCCTTGCGAGCCTGATACATCTGGTAGATAAACTCCGCCATTTGCCTGTTTTATCCTTTCTACCTGCTGTTTCTCTATTCTTGTTTCGCCTAAGTGGAAACGAAATGGAAAAACCAGCTCTGAAACGTAACGAAAAAGGGGCATGGTTGCCCATACCCCCTAATACTACCTGGGAAAAGTTCCCCCGGAACATACTATGAACTGCGTACGCTAGTTTTCCGCAACCTTAGCGAGCGGCTCGCTGCGATTTGCGCCACAGCAGATACGAGTAGACGTAGACGGCTCCAACCGAACCAAACGCCAGAACCGCAATCACCGCGGCGACGACTTCACTCAAAAGCACGCTGCCTGCCACGCCCATCGCAATCAGGCCAACACCCAGCACCATAAAGCAGGCACCGCCAAAGCGCTGCGTACGGCGCCAGTTCTCGGGATTGGCAAGCGCCCAAGGCGTCTTGATACCGAGCGTATAGTTCTGCTTCACACGCGGCAAGTAGTTGCCTACGCCGATGAACAGCAAACCGACAACACCGGAAATCAGCACGTTGACCGAACCGACCGCCGGCACCACGCCCCAGACCGTAAGCTCTCCCAGCCAGCTTATGGCGCACATGAACAAGGTGAAGGCGATTACGAAGCCCTGATAGAACTTGCCCGAGGTTCGATATGCCTCACCTTTGGGATCGATGCGCGGCACCACGCAGAACATTGCGAGAAGCACCAGAGGCAGCACGCCGAGCGCGGAGGCCATCCAGCTGGGACCCCAACCGTCGACGGCGCCGTTCGCGCCCCAGTGCGTGGGAATCTGCCCAGGCAAGCTCGGCATCACCATGAGATGCGCTACGACATTGGCGGCGCACAGAGCGACCAGCGCAATCCACACGCGCGACGATACCCCCGTGGGGTGAATGCCCTTGTTTTCGTTATTCATCCTTATCACCTTCCGTGTTTGTAAAGCCCATAAACCAACCGATCAAGTCCTGCATGACGGTAGTGTTTAAGCTGTATACGATGTTTTGACCATGACGTTCGTCGGTTACCAACCCGGCGTTTTTGAGCGTCGCCAAGTGATGGCTCAGCGACGGCTTACTGATATCGAAATGCTCGGCAAGCTCCCCCGCCGTGCAATTGCCCTCGCGCAGCAACTCCAAAATGCGCCGTCGCGTTGGATCGGCAAGCGCCTTAAAACCCTCTCCCGGCATAAGACCCCCTTTCATCATCTCTCATGACGCGCACACTATACTCGATATTTAGATGTTTGTCTAACTATCTAATACAGGAACATCTATAGAACATTCGTTCGTATTTAGCTACAATGGAAGTTGAAGCAGATGGGCCAGCTCCCTCTACCCGAGAAGGAGATGGACTATGAGTATTGACGATGTCCTGACGTTGTTATTGCTTGTAATCGCGGCTGTGGAGCTCGGCATCCACATTGGAGGTCGAATGAAATAGCCGCCCCCGCGTAATGCGAAGACGGCCACTTCTCACGCTACAAACGTGTTTGGGAGTTGGCCAACCCGCGGCAACGGGTGCCATCTGCTTCATCTTATGCGAATCACTGCCTCATTTCAACAAGCCCCTAGGGCTCAAATGGAATCGCGATAATACCTATAATGACGATAGCTAAAACACGATTCGCTTCCCCATCGGAGGATGTCTATGACCGAAACCACAGCCGCAACCCCCAACGAGACACGCGACACCAAGCTCGAGATCATCATGGGCCGCGAGGCACTCGACAAACTCGCCGCCGCCACGGTGCTGGTGCTCGGCTGCGGAGGTGTGGGCTCCAATTGCTGCGAGGCACTTGCCCGCGGCGGCATTGGTCATTTCGTCATTCTGGATAAGGACATCATCGCGCCCAGCAATATCAATCGCCAGGCCATCGCCTTTCAAAGCACCATCGGCAAGCGCAAGGTCGATGTTATGGAAGCCATGATCCACGACATCAATCCAGCCGCTACCGTCATCAAGCGCACCGAATACCTGTTGAGCGACAATATCGACGAGTTCTTCGCGAGCGTTTTGGAGCAGACGGACGGCAAGCTCGACTACGTCGTCGACGCCATCGACACCATCTCGGCCAAGCTCACCATTGCCAAATATGCTCAGGACCACGACATTCGTTTGGTTAGCTCCATGGGCGGGGCCAACAAGCTCCATCCCGAGTGCCTCCGCTTTGCCGACATTTTCGATACGGTACGTGACCCCATGAGCCGCATCATGCGCAAAGAATGCAAGAAGCGCGGAATCAAGAGTCTGCATGTACTGTTTAGCTGCGAGGAATCGGTTAAGACACAGCCCCGCGACCCTTCCAATATCCACGAGCGCACCGAGCTCGGAACCGCCAGCTTTATGCCGCCCATCATGGGCCAGATGATTGCCGGCGAGGTTATCCGCCAGATCAGTGGCCGCGGCACCGAGCGCGTGCGCGCCGATGGCCAGCGCTTGGACTAGCGGAGCGCGCCGAGATGGAGCCCCGGTTATTTGATGCACACTGCCATCTTGATTTAATGGCTCACCCGGACGCCGTTGCCGATGAGGCAACGGCGCTGGGCTTGGGTCTATTTGATTGCGGCGTCGATCCACGCGACTTTTCGGCCGCAAACGAGCGCGCTCGTCGCCACCCGGGCATCATCGCCGGCGTTGGGCTTCACCCCTGGTGGCTCGCCGATGGCCACTGCGGTTTTGCCGAAGTCAATCTGCTTTGCGAAGTTGCTGCCCAAGAACGCTACATCGGCGAAGTCGGACTCGACTTTTCCGCGCGCTTTGCTGGAAGTGAGCCGCTACAAATACAGGCACTTAACCGGCTCTGCGATGCGCTCGTGCAGCATCCTCTTACCGGGCGCGTGATATCAATTCACGCCGTTCGTTCGGCAGGAGCCGTACTGGACGTCCTCGAATCGCATGGACTACTCATCCCAAACCCCGACTCCCCCGCTATCATCTTCCACTGGTTTAGCGGCACTTCGGACGAACTCACCCGCGCGCGTAATGCGGGCTGCTATTTTTCCGTCAACGAACGCATGCTCGCGACCAAGCGCGGTCGCGAATACGCACGACAGATTCCACTCGACCGCCTACTGCTCGAGACCGATGCGCCGGCCGAGCCAAACACAGAAACAAGCACGCAGTCGCTCATCAGGTCGCTCACAAGGACCTCAGAACGCATCACCT
>CABTZM010000158.1 GCA_902489295.1 uncultured Collinsella sp. | reverse complement strand
CTGTTACAGATTGAGATGAACGAGCCGAGCACGTCTACGCCCGCAGGTCCTTTACGCTGGAACGCTCGACCAACACACCCGAGACGAGCGTACGGCTTCTGGAGCTCGGGGCTTCCAAGCCCGCAACAACCTCGTTGAGTGCGCGGATGCCCAGTTCGCGGTGACGGAACTTTACCGACGTCAAAATCGAGTTGGGCATCGTCTTGTAAAGCTCGTCATCAAAGCCAATCACGGACACATCGTCGGGCACGTTCAGCCCCTTGTCGCGCAAGGCCATCATCACGCCGTTTGCCATGCAGTCGTTAGCAGCGAGGACCGCCGTGCAATCGGGTTTATCGGCAAGCACAAGGCCCGCGGCATAGCCACTATCCGCATTCCAATCGCCCTGCAGAGGCTCGGGCGGCTCGATACCACGCGCCTCGAGCGCCGCACGCCAACCTTTCATACGACACTGGCTCGACAGCGACTCCTTCTTACCCGAAACGAAATACACGTTTTTGTGACCGTGATCCAAAAAGTACTCGCACGCCATGCGCGCGCCGCCTTCTTGATCGTCACTGACCGTTGAGCAGGTGGGGTGCTCCATCGGCGTGATAATCACGGTCTTGAGGTCCTTTGGCGCTTCGAACGTATCGAAGTCGTCGACCATCTGACGCAAGTTGAAGATCATGCCATCGACGGGCAGCTGCGACATCCTGCGCGCTGCATCGGCGAGGGTCATCTTCTCCCCTGCCCGTTTCTTGATCATCGTGAGCGCAAAGCCACGTTCTTCGGCAACGTCGGCGATACCGTCGATCATGTCCACGGCACCACCTGACAAGTGAAATAGCACCACACCGATGCACCCGTAACGGCCCAACTTGAGTGAGCGCGCGGCAAAGTTAGTTCGAAATCCGAGCGCCTCCATGGCCGCATGGACCTTCTCGCGCGTCGACTCGCGCACGCTATCGGGCTCGTTGATAACACGAGACACCGTCTTAAGGGAAACGCCCGCGGCAACCGCCACGTCGTTCATCGACACGTTTTTCTTGTCCAACGTTGCCACTATTACTCCCATCGGCCTCATGTCGCATGTTTTCTGCGTTCTAGCATACACTACCTGCTCAATTCTCGAATCAACCGTTTACCGGACAATATCGACCGCTCACCCGTAAATCCTTGTTGCGCTTTCTAGAATGTCTTACGTTGTCATTAACGAAATGACAACGTTGTCATTTCAAAACACCTTCCTCAACAGCAGGAAGGCTTCCGGGCAGTCCTGACCATCCATCGACGACCAGTTCCATCCACATGCATCGCGCATCAAGTAGCAAAGGAGCTTTATGGACGCCATCGTAAAGATGCTCGAGAAGCATCAACCGTTCTTTGAGAAGATCTCGAGGAACATCTATCTCCAGGCCATCAAGGACGGATTCCTTGGGTGCATGCCCATTGTCCTAACCTCTTCGATTTTCTTGCTCATCGCCACGCTCCCCGGCGTCGTTGGCGTCACGCTTCCCCAGCCGCTCATCGACTGGTGCAACAAGCTGTACAACTTCACCATGGGCGTCATGGGCATCATGGTTGCCGGCACCACCGCCAAGAACTTCACGGCTTCCATGAACCGTCGGATGCCCGCCGGCAAGGTGCTCAACGACGGCTCCACCATGGTTGCCGCCCAGTGCAGCATGCTTTTGCTCGCCGTTACGCAGTTCACCACCAAGCTCGACGGCTCCGAGCTTTCGGTCTTCGATTGCACCAGCATGGGCACGCGCGGGCTGTTCTCGGCCTATATCGCTGCGTTCATTACCGTGTGGGTCTACAAGTTCTGCGTCTCGCGCGATCTGACCATTAAGCTGCCCAAGGAGGTCCCGGGCGCTATCGCTCAGAACTTCCGCGACATCATCCCCTTCGGCGGTGCTGTCATCATCTGCGGCATCATCGATGTGGTTGTGCGCAACCTCATGGGCGTTCCGTTCTCCGAGCTGCTCATCAAGCTGCTCTCTCCGCTCTTCACCGCAGCAGAGACCTACCCTGGCCTCATCCTTATCCAGGCTGCCACCGCGTTCTTCTGGTTCATCGGCGTCCACGGCCCCTCGATCGTCCAGCCGGGCATCGACCCCATCCGTCTTGCCAACCAGGCCGAGAACCTGCAGGTTCTGCTGGCCGGTGGCCACCCCGCCCACTCCCTCACCTTTAACATGTCGCTCGTGGGTGAGTTCGGCGGCACCGGCGCCACGTTCATCGTGCCGCTTCTGCTGATTCTCTTTATGAAGTCCAAGCAGCTCAAAGCCGTCGGTAAGGCCTCGATTGTTCCTGTTGCCTTCGCTGTCAACGAGCCGCTGCTCTTTGGCGCGCCCATGATCCTCAACCCCTACATGCTCATCCCCTTTGTTGCCGCCGGCTGCGTCAACGTGAGTGTTGCCAAGTTCTTTATCGATAACGTGGGCATGAACGGCTTCTCCTTCGTGGTGCCTTGGGCCACCCCCGCCCCCATCGGCATCTTCATCACCACGAACTTCCAGCTTATTGCCCTGGTATTTGTCGCGATCATCATCTTGCTGGACGCCGTCATCTACCTGCCGTTCTTGAAGGCATACGATAAGCTGCTCTGCGACCAGGAAGCCGAGCGCGCCGCCGAGCTGGGTCTCGAGTCCGATGGTGCTGCCACCATCGCTGCCAGCACCCCTGCGCCCGCTGTCGAGCAGACCGCCGCTTCCTTCGAGCCGACCGCCGCTGCCGTCGACAGCGAGCCTGTCGCCGATCAGCCCGAGCCCGCCGCCGACGCATCCGCCAAGAAGGATGTCGACGGTCTGAAGGTCCTCGTCCTGTGCGCCGGCGCCGGCACCTCCGCCATGCTCGCCAACGCCATTAAGGAAGGCGCCGCACAGACCGGCGAGAACATCGCCTCCTCTGCAGGCGCCTATGGCCAGCACACCGCCATCATGGACCAGTACGACGTCATCGTGCTCGCTCCGCAGGTTCGCAGCTACTACAACGACATGAAGGCCGACACCGACCGTCTGGGCATTAAGCTGCTCGCCCCGCGTGGCAAGGAATACATCGACCTTACCCGCGACCCCGCCGGTGCCATTAAGTGGCTCCGCGAGAACCTCGACTAGTTTCCTCCCTCTGTTGGTGCCCGAATCCCCGTTCGGGCACCTCTCCCTATTCGTATCCCACAGAAAGGATGAATCATGAACAACCTCATGCAGTTCCCCGACGGCTTTGTGTTCGGTGGCGCCACCGCCGCTTACCAGGTTGAGGGCGAGACCCGCACGCACGGCAAGGGCAAGGTGCCCTGGGACGACTTTTTGGCTGCTCAGGGTCGCTTCTCCCCCGACCCCGCAAGCGATTTCTACAACAAGTACCCGGTCGATATCGACCTGTGCCAGCGCTTCGGCATCAACGGTATCCGTGTCTCCATCGCTTGGAGCCGCATCTTCCCCAACGGCACCGGCGAGGTTAACCCCGAAGGTGTTGCCTACTATCATGAGCTCTTTGCCACCTGCAACAAGGCCGGCGTTATCCCCTATGTCACGCTCGATCACTTTGACACGCCCGAGGCCTTCTACCAGGACGGCGGCGAGGGCTTCCTGACGCGCACGACCATCGATGCCTTCGTCGAGTACGCCAAGTTCTGCTTTGCCGAATTCACCGAGGTCAAGCACTGGTTCACCTTTAACGAGATTCCCGCGACCGCCGAGGGCAGCTTTATCGTCGGCAACTGGCCGCACGGCGAGAAGTATCGTCTGGACAAGGCCTTCCAGCTTATGCACAACATGATGGTGGCCCACGCCAAGGCTGTCGTCGCCTTCCATGAGGGCGGCTTTGAGGGCGAGATCGGCATTGTCCAGAACCTGGAGCCCAAGTATCCCCTCGACCCCAACAGCGCCGCCGACTGCGAGGCCGCTCGCATGGCCGACGTCATCAACAACCGCTGGGTACTCGACGCCACCTTCCGCGGCCACTATGCAGCCGACACCATGGAGGCCGCGACCAAGCTGGCCCATATCGCCGGCGGCGAGCTCGACGTCCGCGACGAGGACATCGCCGCGCTGACCGCCGCGCTCCCCTACAACGATTGCTTGGGCGTCAACACCTACAAGTGCCAGTTCCTGCGTGCCGCCGAGGGCGAAAACGACATCAACCACAATGGCACTGGCGACAAGGGCTCCTCGCGCTGGTTCCTCAAGGGTGTGGGCGAGTCATGCGTGCGCGAAGGCGTACCCACCACCGATTGGGACTGGATTATCTATCCCGAGGGCTTGTACGATCTGCTGCTCCGCATTAAGAACGATTACCCCAACTACAAGAAAATCTATATCACCGAGAACGGCATGGGTTATAAGGACGACTTCGAGGACGGCTTTATCGACGACGCCCCTCGCATCGACTATATGCGCCAGCATCTCGCGTGGATCCTCAAGGCAATCGACGGCGGCGTGAACGTCGACGGCTACTTTGTGTGGTCGCTGCAGGACCAGTTCTCCTGGACCAACGGCTACAACAAGCGCTACGGCCTGTTCTACATCGACTTCGAGACCCAGAAGCGCTATCCCAAGGCGAGCGCGTACTGGTACAAGAACGTCGCGGAGACCGGCCTGCTAATGGCCTAGTTTCAGCCACATACCCCCTGTCGGGGGGCCCCCCGCCGCCCCCCCCCCCCCCCCCCCCCCCCCCCTTTTTCTCTTGCCCGCCCGGGCGTTCCTTCTTTCTTTTCTTCTTTACGGTGTATTTGTGT
>CABTZM010000157.1 GCA_902489295.1 uncultured Collinsella sp. | reverse complement strand
TCGACCTTCACCTTGACGGTGCAGGCGTTAATCTCCTCGGACTCGTCGACATCGGTCATGACGCCGGTCTTCTTGAGGTACTTGGCGCCGATGGTGCCCATGTCCATGAGGCAGACGGGCTTGGTGTCGCGACCGAGTTCGTGGCGCATCTCCATGTAGCGGTCGAAGGCCTGCTGCACCACGGCGTCGTCGATCGTCACGTTGTCCAGGACGGTGCCGAAGGTGGTGTGGCGGCAGTGATCGGACCAGTAGGTGTCGATCACGCGGATCTCGGTGATGGTGGGGTCGCGATCCTCATCGCGGAAGTACTGCTGGCAGAAGGCGATGTCCGCCTCGTCCATGGCAAGGCCGCGCTCGGAAATAAAGGCGGCAAGGCCGGCTTCGTCGAGCTCGCGGAAACCGTCGAGCACCTCGACGGGCTGGGGCTCGGGGGTCTCCATGTACAGCGTCTCGGGCAGGTCGAGCGAGGCGATGCGCGCCTCGACGGGGTTCACCACGTAGTGCTTGATGGCATCAATGGCGGCCTCGTCCAGAGCGCCCGAGATCATATAGACCTTGGCGGAGCGCACGGCGGGGCGCTCGCCCTGGCTGATGAGCTGCACGCACTCGCTGGCGGAGTCGGCGCGCTGGTCAAACTGGCCAGGCAGGAATTCGACGGCAAAGACGGCGCCATCGCTTGCGGGGAGCTCGTCGTAGGTCACATCGACCTGGGGCTCGCTAAAGACGGTCGGCACGCAGGACCGGAAAAGCTCCTTGTCGATGCCCTCGACGTCGTAGCGGTTGATAATCCTCAGGGCCTCGATGCCCTTGATGCCGAGAATTTCGGTCAGCTCGCCCTTGAGCTGCTGAGCCTCGACGTCGAACCCGGGTTTCTTCTCCACGTAGATACGAGAGACCATTGGTTCCTGCCTTCCTGATCGGTTGGGCGTACGGTACGGTATGCGGCAGCGGTCGGTTTGCGGGGTCTGCCCTGCGGTCGCCTTGAGCCACATGTTTGTAAACCTCACTATGATACGACAGCTCGCGGCGCGTTGAGGACGGCGAGGGTGCTACAGTGAAGCGCAAACAAGAGAAAGGCATCACATGGCATTCGTTTCGCTCGCCATCATCGCACTCGTGGCCTTTGCGAGTCCTTTTATCGCCTCGGCGATTCCCGGAAAACCCGTTCCCGAGACGGTCTTTTTGCTCGTGCTCGGCGCGGTGCTGGGACCCCATATGCTCGGCGTCATCCATGTAGATGCTGAGGTCTCGCTTGTGTCCGAGCTGGGCCTGGCCTTTTTGTTCCTGCTTGCCGGCTTTGAGATCGACCCCAAGAGCATCACAGGCGTCGAGGGGCGCTACGGCTTGGCGACGTGGGTCGTCACGTTTGGTATCGCCTGGCTTGCCGTGCGCTTTACCCCGTGGTTCTCAGTCAGTCATTTCGACGGTATCGCCGTGACGCTTGCCCTCACTTCGACGGCGCTCGGTACGCTTGTGCCCATCATGCGTGAGCGCTCGCTCACCGGCACGCGCGTGGGCGACTCGATTCTCGCGTATTGCACTTGGGGCGAGCTCGGTCCCGTGCTCGCCATGTCGGTGCTGTTGTCTGCCCGCACTGGCATCCAAACGCTCGTTATCCTTGGCTTGTTTGCGGTGGGTTGCGTGTTGCTGGCCGTGGTCCCGAGCCGCTCCAAGCGCGTCGGCAGCCGCTTCTTTGCATTTGTTGAGGAGCGCGCCGATACCACGTCGCAGACCTTCGTGCGCCTGACGGTGCTCATCCTGGTCACGCTCGTGGCGTTCTCGGCCGTCTTTGATCTCGACATCGTGTTGGGTTCTTTTGCCGCCGGCTTTGTCCTGCGCTATATCATCCCCGAGGGCAACCATACGCTCGAGACCAAGCTCGACGGCCTGGCCTACGGCTTTTTGATTCCGGTGTTCTTTACCGTATCGGGCGCAAAGATCGACCTGACGGCCGTGGCGTCGCGCCCGGGCTTGCTCGCGGGCTTTATCGTGGCGTTGTTGATTATTCGTGCCGTGCCCATTCTTATCTCTATGAGCATTTGTCCTGCGACGCGCGATGTCTCGGCGTATGGCCGCATCACCGTGGCGCTCTACTGCACCACGGCGCTGCCGATCATCGTTGCCGTGACGAGCGTTGCCGTCAACGCGGGTGCGCTGTCGCAAGACATCGCGTCGGTTATGGTTGCCGCCGGCGCCATCACGGTGTTCTTGATGCCATTGCTCGCGCAGCTCTTCTACCGCGTGGTGGATGCCGCACCGGTCGCCGCCGTGGCAGAGGTTGCCGAGCATCCATCCGATGCGCTCGACATCTTGCGCGCCCACCACGACCTAGCGAGCTTGCTCGCGCGCGAGCACGAGCTGCTGACCTCGCATGGCCATGGTCGCGTATTCGAGGGCCTGCCTACGCTCGATACGATTGCCGAGCGTCTTTCCGCCGAGGCAGCGAGCGGCCACATCGATGCCCGCATCGTGGACGCGGCGCACCTGCTTGCCGATAAGACCTATGGAGACGAGGTCGACCCGTCCGAGCTGACTCCGCGTGAGCGCCGCCGCCTGGAGCGCGCCAAGCTCGCTGTGCGCGAATACCGCCGCCGCATGCTGGAGCTCTATGCGCGCGAAGAAGCCGAAGACGACGACGGTAAGTAGTCGATACTCTCTCGGGGAAGCCGCGTCCCGCTTTGAAGGCTCGGAACGGGATGTGGTTTCCGAAACGGGGGCCGTTGGGAAACTGTGTCCCGGAATGGGCGCTCAGAGTGGGATGCAGTTTCCGCAAGGAGGTCCTGGGGGAAACCGTGCCCCGTTCTGATCCGAAATACTGGGACATAGTTTCCCTTTCATAACAGGAGAAGGCGCGCTGTCTGCAGTTGATTCAGACGGCGCGCCTTTTTGGTTGAGCCATGTTGAAGCTTGAAGCCAAAGCTTGTGGCTCCTTAGGAGCGGGCGGCTCCGTCGACGGGGAGCACGGCGCCCGTGACGTAGGAGGACATGTCGCTCGCCAGGAAAACAAAGGCGTTGGCGACATCCTCGGGCTCGCCCATGCGACCCAGCGGAATGGTGGCGATGATGGGCTTGATGACCTCTTCTGGCAGGTTGGCGACCATATCGGTCTTGGTCACGCCGGGTGCGACGGCATTGACGCGAATGCCCATGGGGGCGAGCTCGCGCGAGAGCGACTGGACCATACCGTTGACGGCAAACTTGGACGTGGGGTAGCCGACACCGGAGGGCTGACCGTACTTGGCGACCATCGAGCTCGTGGTGGTGATGGTGCCGCCATGGCCGGCCTTGGTCATGATCTTGGCGGCTGCCTGGTGGCCATTAAAGACGGCGACGACGTTGAGGTCCATAACTTTGGCGAACTCCTCGGCCGTGTAGTCCAAAAGGGGCGAGCGCTGGGAGATGCCGGCATTGTTGACGACTGTATCCAAGCCGCCCATATCGGCTGCGGCCTGGGTAAAGGCCTCGGTCACGGCTTCGAGCGAGGTGAGGTCGCAGGAGCGGCCCCAGACCTTGGCGTCGGGATAGGCGGCTGCCAGCTTCTCAACGGCCGTGTCGGCAGTCTCCTGGCGCGAGCCAAAGACGGTGACGGCGGCGCCTTCCTCGATAAAACGGCAGGCGATGGCATAGCCGATACCGCGTGTGCCTCCGGTGATGATTGCTTTCTTGCCCTCGAGCAACATGGTGCTTCCTCTCATCGCGGGCGGACATTCGCAGCACAGCGTAGCGGTAGTCGGAATCGGCCGCGTTTGCATATCGGTGAACGTAGCCCGCGTTACCGATGAGCGGCTCGCGCAAATATGCTTTGCCGTTGTGCTTAGGGCAGGTGACAAAAGGGCTCCCGTCCCACATCGGACGGGAGCCCTCAAGGCGCGTATTGCTAGGCGAGCGTTGGGCTAGTTCGCCATGACGCCTTCGGTCCAGGCCTCGACGTCCTCGATACGCAGGACGTTGGCGACCTCGGCCACGCAGTCGACGCTGGCAAGCTCGGCGGCGGCAGCCTGGACGTCCTTCTCGAGCGCGCGGTGCGTCAGGAAGATGACCGAGCAGGCATCGCTGACGCCCGATTTGCCGTCCTCGACCTGGTTGATGAGCGAGATCGAGATGTTGTGCTTGGCAAAGATGTCGACCGTCTCGGACAGGGCGCCCACGCGGTCGGCGACTTTCAGGCGCACATAGTACTTGGTCTGGAGCTCGTCCATGGGCTTAAAGGTGAGGTTGTGGCCATAGGGCTCAATCTCGGGCAGCGGAGCCACGCCGCGGCTGATCTGCTCGGAGAGCGACAGGATATCGCCCACGACGGCGCTCGCGGTGGGGAAGGAGCCTGCGCCCGCGCCGTAGAACATGGTCTCGCCCACGGCGTCGCCTACCACGTAGACGGCGTTCATGGCGCCGTTGACCTTGGCGAGCATATGGTCTGCGGGGATCAGCGTGGGATGCACGCGAACGTCGACGCCAGCGTCGGTGTTGCGGGCGATGCCGAGCAGTTTGATGGTGTAGCCGAGCTCGCGGGCCTGGGCGATGTCCTCGGCGCCGATGGTGCGGATACCCTGCTGGTACACATCATCGGTGGTAACGCGGGTGCCAAAGCCGATGGAGGCGAGGATGGCCGTCTTGCTGGCGGCATCGAAGCCGTCGACGTCGGCGGACGGGTCGGCCTCGGCATAGCCCTTAGCCTGTGCGTCGGCGAGCACGTCAGCGTAATCGGCGCCCTCGGCGTCCATGCGCGACAGGATGTAGTTGGTGGTGCC
>CABTZM010000156.1 GCA_902489295.1 uncultured Collinsella sp. | reverse complement strand
CTGAAACCGCTCATCATGCGCGGGCTTGACCGCGAGATCCAGCGCGCCCTTGCCGGCGAGCCCGCCCGCGTGTTCTTTAAGCTCAACTCGCTGACCGACCGCGAGGTTATCGACAAGATCGCCGAGGCATCGTGTGCCGGCGTGCGCGTAGACATGATCATCCGCGGCATCTCGTGCCTCAAGCCCGGTGTTCCGGGCAAGACCGAGAACGTGCATGTCCGCTCCATCGTCGGACGCTTTTTGGAGCACGCCCGTGTTTACGCTTTTGGCGTGGACTCGGACATGATTTACCTGAGCTCGGCAGACATGATGACACGCAACACCGAGCACCGCGTGGAGATCGCCTTCCCCGTGCTCGACCCCACCTGCCGCGCCCTAGTGCACGAGTACATGGGCATGCAGCTGCAGGACAACGTGAAGGCCCGCAGCCTCACGAGCGACGGCACCTGGGTCCCCGTGGAACGTGCAGAGGGTGAGAAACCCTTCAACTCGCAGGAAGCTCTACTGGAGCGTGCCTATCGCAACGCCGAGGCCGCCGCGCAGCAGCGCGCACAGGAGAAGGAACGTGTGGCCGAAGAAGCTATTCAGGCCGAGGTTGAACATGGGGCAGCCGCCAAACCGGAAGCGGTTGCCGCTCCCCCGGTGAATGAGCCCGAGGCTGCCGCAGAGCCCGCCATGGAGAAAGCGCCCGAGCCCGCTACCGCGACTCCGGAGCCCGCCGCCGAGGCAAAGCCCGCCCCAGCTCCTGATCCGCAGCCGACCACGCCCAAGGTCCAAGAGGTCCAGGCGACCGTCATTGAGCCCGAGCCTGCACCTGCACCTCAGCCCGAGCCGCAGGTCACCAAGTCCGCACCCGGGGCGAGTGCCCGTCGCGATAAGCCCGCCGGCAAGACCAAGGCCATCGAGCGCCATCGCCCCGGCCGCGTGCGCATGGGCCTGGGTCTGATCGGCCTGGGTCTTAAGACGCTCATTACCGGCAAGACGAAATAGTCGTTTGTAGAAGCAGTTTGTAGAAGCGCCCCGCATTTGAGGAAAGCCTCGGATGCGGGGCGCTTTTCCCTGCTACCATGGTGCGAACAACAACGCGAATGACAGGCAGGAATATGAAGCTCACTATAGAATCGATGACCTACGGCGCCGACGGGCTGGCGCACGCCGACAACGGCAAGGCCGTCTTTGTGCAGGGTGCCGTGGCAGGCGACACCGTCGAGGCCGAGGTCGTACAGGACGGCAAGTCGTTCATGCGTGCCCGCACCACCGAGATTCTGGAGCCAAGCCCCGATCGCATTCAGCCTCCCTGCCCCTTCGTGGGCATCTGCGGCGGCTGCTCGTGGGGCAATCTCTCGCGCACGGCACAGCTCGCCGCCAAGGAGCAAAACCTGCGCTCCACGCTCGAGCGCATCGGCAAGTTCGCTCCTGAGCAGGTCGATGAGTTGGTACAGCCCATCTGCCACACCAAGGACGACTGGGGCTACCGCAATAAAATCGAGCTCGAACCGACCGTCGTCAACGGTCGCGTGCGTCTTGGCATGCACGGTGTCGATCCTCGCAAGATCGTGACCGTCGATTCGTGCCCGTTGTTCGACAAACGCTTCCCCAAGGCACTCAAATCGGTCGTCGGCGCACTCAACTATCTAAGCGGCAGCCATGACTTGGGGCTCGAACGCGTGGGCATTCGCGCATCGCGCCGCACCAAGGCACTCGAGGTCGCACTCTGGACGCCCACAGGCTCTTTTCCGCGCTCGCAAGTCTCGCGCGTGTTGGCAGACGCCGCGCACCCCACAAGCATCGTACGCGTGATGAGCAAGGGCGAAAAGAAGGCCCGCCGTGTTTCCAAGGTCGAAATGCTCGCCGGAGAGGGCTCATGGACCGAGAATATCGCCGAGGGTCAGATGCGCTTGTCTGCCCCGTCTTTTTTCCAGGTCAACACCAAGGGTGCCGAGATTTTGATCGAGCTTGTCATGGAAGCGCTCGATCCGCAGGAAGACGAGCTTGCCGTGGACCTGTACTGCGGTGCCGGCACCTTTACCCTGCCGCTCGCCCGCCGCTGCGACTTTGTCGCCGCCGTCGAGGCCTACGGCCCCGCCGTGCGCGACCTGCGCCGTAACCTGGAGATCAACAAGCTTGATAACGTCGACGTCATTGGCGGAGACGCGGTGCGCGAGTTCCCCGACCAGGATGCCGACGTCTTGGTGGTCGACCCGCCGCGCGCAGGCCTCGCCCCCGAAGCGATCGACCTTATCGCCAGCACGAGTGCCCGCGATGTCGCCTACGTGAGCTGCGACCCGGCCACCCTGGCGCGCGATCTCAAACGCTTTGTCGAAGAAGGCACCTTCTCCCCCGTAAAGATCACGCCAGTCGACCTGTTCCCACAAACCTTCCACTGCGAGACCGTCGTCCACCTTAGGCGCAACTAGCCGCTTAATCATTGCTCAGAAAAATCATTGGGAAATCGAGCGTGGCAAGCGGAGGTCTTCGGGGTATAAGACGGCTAATTGTATGCCGCCTATGAAAGGAACCCTCATGCCCAGCGTTGCCGTTCTCGCCGCCGATGGCTTTGAAACTATTGAATGCTTGACCATGGTCGATGTCATGCGTCGCGGCGGCGTGCGTGCCACGCTCGTCTCGATTATGCCCACGCGTGAGGTCGTAAGCTCGCTGCAGATCCCCGTGACCTGCGATGCGCTCTTTGATGAGATCAACTTTGACGAGTACGACTGCGTCGTGCTGCCCGGCGGCCTGCCCGGTGCCACCAACCTGCGCGCCGATCAGCGTGTCTGCGACGTGGTCTGCGAGTTCGCCGCGACCAAGCACGTCGCCGCCATCTGCGCCGCCCCGTTTATCCTGGGCGAGCTCGACCTACTCGAGGGGCGCCACGCCACGTGCTTCCCTGGCTTTGAGAAAAGCTTCCCCGAAGGCGCCTATACTGGCGAGAAGGTCACGCAAGACGGCAACATCATCACTGCCAGCGGCATGGCACAGTCACTCCCCTTTGCATTGGAGCTGCTGCGCACGCTCGCTGGCGACAAGGCCGTCGAGAAGGTCGCCGAGGGCATCCAACTATGATTTTGGCTTCGCAATCACCGCGCCGCATCGAGTTGATGCGCGAGGCGGACTATGACATTCGCATCATCCCTGCCGATATCGACGAAACGCCGTTTGATGGCGAGGCCCCGCTTACGCTCGTTGAACGCTTAGCACGCGCAAAAGCCGCCGCCGTTGCCGCCGAGCATGCCGAGCCCAATGAGCTAACGGTCGCGGCCGACACCATCGTCACCTTTGACGGCAAGATTCTGGGCAAGCCGGCAACCGAGGGCGAGGCGCGCACCATGCTCCGTGAGCTTTCGGGCCGCACGCACCAGGTCGCAACCGGCGTCTGCATCGTTAAGGCAGGCGATACGGCCGCCCCGCATGCCGCCGAGAGCCTGTCGTTTGTCGATGTGACCGACGTGACATTCTACGAGCTCACCGACGAGCAGATCGAGCACTACGTTGCCTCGGGTGAGCCCATGGATAAGGCAGGCGCCTACGGCATCCAGGGCACAGGCGGCCGCATGCTCGTGCACGATATTTCGGGCGACTTCTATAACGTAGTGGGCCTACCCATCGCCCGCGTCGCGCGCGCGATTCAAAAACTCTCGTAATTGCATCTGGCGCTGGGTATTCCCCAGCGCCTACAATTTTGGCGTACCGTACGGATCCCGACCGGGCACAAGGCGCGGCGGAAAACCGATAGGAGTTAAACATGGATACACTGCTCGAGGCCATTGACGTCTGCGATGTCGATGGCTTTTGCTATGGCAACTATACGGACGAGGAGGCCGGCACCGGTTGCACCGTAATCGTGGCACCCGAGGGCGCCACCGGCGGCGTTGACGTACGCGGTGGCGCTCCCGCTTCGCGCGAAACCGACCTGCTGCGACCCGAGAACACCGTCGACAAGGTACACGCCGTCTGCCTTTCGGGTGGATCGGCCTTTGGCCTCGAGGCTGCAAGCGGCGTCGCTCGTGAGCTTGAGAGCCGCGGCATCGGCCTTCCCGTCGGCCCCACGCAGGTGCCTATCGTGTGCTCCAGCTGTATCTTCGACCTCGCCTTTGGTAACCCCACCGTACGCCCCGACATTGAGGCAGGCATCTCCGCCGTGCGCGAGGCGCTCGACAACACCCCCACCACGCTCGAGCAGGGCAATGTAGGTGCCGGCACCGGCGCCACTGTAGGCAAGCTCATGGGGCCTGCCACCTGCATGAAGGCCGGCCTTGGAGCTGCCGCCGTGGCACTCGGCCCCATCAAGGTGGGCGCCGTGGTCTCAGTCAACGCCTGCGGCAACGTGGTCGACCCCTTCACCGGCGAGTGGGTCGCCGGCATGCGCGCCGCAGCCGATAGCGACCAGATCGTCGACATGGAACTCGCAGCCTTTGCCTCCGCCGGATCCATGCAGATGCCGCTCGACCGCACCAACACCACCATCAGCTGCATCGTCACCAACGTGGAACTCACTAAGGCACAAGCTACCAAGGTCTCCCAGATGGCCGCAGACGCCTACGCACACGCCATCCGTCCCACGCACACCACCAACGACGGCGACACCATCTACACCCTCGCCAGCGGCAAACTGGGCGCCCAGGCAAGCGCCGCCGTTCCCCTAGACCTGCTGGGCATGCTCGCCGTAAGGGCTTTGCAAACCGCCATCGTAAACGGAGCCAAAACCGCCAAAACCTCCCACGGCATCCCCGGCGCCGCAAAGTAAACTAGCTCGTCCGGTTGCCCGGTGGGGCTTGGTTATGTTTGCTGCTCTACAGTCCTGGCTCGCCCG
>CABTZM010000155.1 GCA_902489295.1 uncultured Collinsella sp. | reverse complement strand
GAGGGTGAACTTGCATTGGGGCGACTTACCCTCTTCTCCTGGCTCTTCCTCAACGAAATCGAAAATCATGATGGCACAGTTGGGGAGTTTGGTTGGGAGTTTGAAGTCGGCCGGGGCGGCGGCTTTTATGAATTGGCGGCTGGCGCTGCCGTGGCTTACTGCTAGTAGGGTTTTGGTGTCATCGGCGCTTATGAGATTGGTGAGGGTGTTTACCATGCGTGTTTGCAGGGCCTGGCTTCCTTCTCCTCCAAAGGGGGCTAGGTCCTCGCCCGGATCCCAGACGTCGGTGGGGAGGGCGTCGTGGGGGCCCTCTTCGAAGGTGCCGTAGCAGCGTTCGATGATGCCTTCGCAGGGTTCAACAGATGTGTTTTGACCGAGGAGTTCGGTTGCGACGAGGCATGCTGTGTCCATGGCTCGGCCCAAGGGCGAGGAGACCACTTTGTCGGGGATGACGTTGTGGGCTTTGAGCCATGCGGCTGCCATCCCTGCTTGTTGGCAGCCCAGGTCGGTGAGCGGTGAATCGCAGCGGCCTTGGACGAGTTTTTTGACGTTGAATTCCGTCTGGCCGTGGCGGAGTAGATAGAGACGCTTCATGCTCTCCCCTTCTGCATCAATAGCTTGAGCGATGCCACCCTATTCGTGAGTATGGCCTACGTAGTCTTCATCGATCGTGATCTTCGCGAATGACTTGGGGTATTCGGATTCCACTCGTTTTGCCAGTGTCCGCTTTAGCTCGTCGGCGCTCATGTGCAAATCCGAGGGACGTACGCAGTCAAAGATCACATTGGTGTGCGTAGGGCCCGGCACGCAGCGAAGGTCATGGATCGAAATGCGGTTATCGATCTGTTGAGCCATGGCGTTGATGCGCAAGCGCATGCTCGCCACCTTGGGGTCGTCGGTCACGATGGGGTCGTAGTGGAGCGTGACGATCATGCCGTCTTCGTTCCTGAATGCCTGCTCAATGTTGTCGAGCGTGTCATGGCTTTCCAACGGGTCGGCTTCTGCCGCCATCTCGGCGTGGGCGCTTGCGAACTTTCTGCCCGGGCCGTAGTCGTGAACCATCAGGTCGTGAACGCCCAAAACGCCGGGATAGCTCATGATCGTGCTGCGAATATGCTCAACAAGCTTGGGGTCGGGCGCTTGGCCCAAAAGCGGGCTCACCGTATCTTGGATAAGCTCAAAACCGCTCCAGCCAATATAGGCACCAACGGCGAGTCCAACCCAGGCATCGAGGTTGATGCCCGTCACCTGCGAGACAATCGCGCACGCCAGCACGGCACCCGTGGCAAGGACATCGTTCTTGGAATCCTGAGCAGTCGCGTGCAGCGTCTCGGACTCAATGCGGTCGCCAAGCTTTTGGTTGAGCGCCGCCATCCACAGCTTAACGACCATCGACAGCGCCAGAACCGCCACCAGAGCAAGTGAGAACTCGACGGGCTCGGGGTGAACGATGCGCTCCACCGAGGACTTCACCAGCTCAAGGCCAATCAGCAGCACGAGCGCCGCCACAACCAGACCGGAGAGATACTCGTAGCGACCGTGGCCGTAGGGGTGCTCGGGGTCGGCCGGCTTGCTCGCCAGCTTAAATCCCAGCACGCTCACGATGTTCGAGCTGGCATCGGATAGGTTGTTCATAGCGTCCGCCACAATCGAGACCGACCCCGACACCACACCGATGGTGCCCTTTGCAGCGCAAAGCGCCACGTTGGCAATGATGCACACCATGCCCGTCAGCGTGCCCACGCGTGCACGATCGCCCTGCGCGCGCTTAACAATCAACTCGACCATCTTTATCCGCCCCACGTCCCACTTATATATCTATTGTTCAAACGGATTGTAGTGTAGCCACTTTGCCCTCTAGATACAAAAAGGCCGCAACCCACACGGGCTGCGGCCATGGAAGCGGATGTGACAAAGGGACTGTCCCTTTGTCACATCGTGCAGGCTACGCGCCCGCCTTCACCTCTCCGCTTATCGCCTCGAGACCATCGGTCTCATCTTGCACAGCAGCCGGCTCCTGCGACGGCACCACACCAAAGCAGTAGCTCAACGCTGCAGACACCGCGAATGCCGTGCCGCCGGCAGCGCAACACCACAGCAGATTCGAAATGCCGCCCGTGGCGAAACCAATAACCATAAGCACATTCGTCATGCCGATGGTATAGGCTGTAACGTGCCCCACGGCCGCAACAAGTCCTCCGACGGCGCCACCGATGGCCATGCATGTGAGGCACCTGCCATATTTGAAGCCGCAGCCGTACAGCGCCGGCTCGCTTACGCCACCAAGCACGCCCGAGATCGAGTAACCCAGCATAAGGGCTTTTTCGTCCTTATCCGCAACGCGAAGCGATGCGCCAAAGGGCATGCCCCAGACAGCAAACGTCGCCATCGTTGCGGCGATGAGGATGCACGAGTCCGTTCCCACACTCATAAACTGCGCGTAGGCGAGCGACAGGACAACGTTGCTGACGCCCGCGATCTTAAGAAACTCCCAGCCCGCGGCGAGCCCCATGAGCGTGAGCAGCGACACGATGCCACCGGAATTGCCAAGCATAAACATAAGCTGTCCCAGCAACATGCCCAGATAGCTACCCGCCGGGGCCGTAATGCACAGGGACACCGAAACCATAACGAGCATGGTCGCAAACGGTACAAACGAGAACGCCACGGCCTGGGGGATAACGCGCTTAAAGAAACGCTCCACCTGCCAGAGCATAGGAACCGAAATGAGAACCGGGATAACGGTCGTCGTGTAATCGTTGACCGGTGCGGGGAGTAGCCCATACACAGAAGTCATCGATGCCCCCGTCGTCGACGCGGCATCGACAAGCTTCAGTAGATCCGGGGCAATGAGGACACCGCCCAGCATCATGCCTAACTGTTCCGAGCAGCCGAGCTGGCGAGCGGCAGCCCAACCAAGATAGATGGGAAGAAAGTAGTAACCAGCGTTATAGAGCCAGCTGTAGAACAGCCGATAGATTTCGGAATCGGCAGGCCATAGGCCCAGCATACCTTCCCCCATAATGACGGCCACAGTGCGAAACAGCGCCGCGCAGACAATAAACGGCAGCGCCGACATCATGCTTTTGGACAGATAGTCGACCACGGCCATAGCGTTTGCTTTTACCGTCGCCAAGGCAGATTGAGAAACTTGTGACACAGGAACCCTTTCCCTATGTGACATGCGGGACAGCCCCTTTGTCACACAGTTCGGAAGTGACCGATTGAACGGTACTTTTCGTAGCGGAGGTTGGTGAGCGTCGCATCGTCGAGTCGTCCGAGCGTATCGAAGGCCGCAAAAGCCGAGGACATGACGGCGTCGGCGATTTCCTCATGCGACAGACCCCTATCGTCGACAATGCCGTCGATAATGCCGAGCGCCAGCAGATCGGGGGCCGTAAGCTTCAACGCCTCGGCGGCCTCATCCGCACGCTCGGTGTCCTTCCACAGGATTGACGCGCACGCCTCGGGGCTCACGACCGAATAGGCCGAGCTCGAGAGCATCAGGATGCGGTCGGCCACTGACAGTGCCAGCGCGCCGCCGGAACCGCCCTCGCCCGTCACCACAGAAACGATCGGTGTCCTAAGGCCGCTCATCTCCATAAGATTCTGGGCGATCGCCTCGCCCTGGCCGCGTTCCTCGGCACCGATGCCACAAAACGCGCCCGAGGTATCGACCAGGCACAGGACCGGTCGTCCAAACTTCTCGGCCTGATGCATCAGACGTCGCGCCTTGCGATAGCCCTCGGGATGCGCCATGCCAAAGTTGCGGCGCATGCGCTCCTTGGTCGTGGTGCCGCGCTCGATGGCGATAACCGTCACAGGGCGTCCGTCTTTCCAGCCAACGCCACCCACCACGGCGGCATCGTCACCAAAGTAACGGTCGCCGTGCAGCTCCACAAATCCGTCCAGGCCCCGCGAGATCATCTCGCCCGCCGTGGCACGATCTGCCGAGCGGGTCTGCTTGACGATCTCGAGCGCCGTCTTTGGTGCGGGCGTGCGCTTAAACAGATGTCCCAGCTTTTTGCCGCGACGCCCCGTATGCACGATCTCGTGCGGCGCGCCCAGACTAGGCGCGTGTCCTTGGTGCAGCGCCAACAGCTCGCCCACCGTGAGCGCAATCTCGCCACGCGGTACAACGGCATCACAAAAGCCGTGCTCCAGCAAAAACTCGGAGCGCTGGAATCCCTTGGGCAGGCGCTTATGCATGTTCTGCTCGATCACGCGCGGGCCGGCAAACGCCGTCAGGGCATCGGGTTCCGCCAAGATGATGTCGCCCTCCATGGCAAAGCTCGCGGTCACGCCACCGGTCGTGGGATCGGTGAGCACCGTGATGTACAGGCCGCCCGCCTCGCTATGCCGCCTAACGGCTGCAGAAATCTTGGCCATCTGCATGAGCGAGGTCACGCCCTCCTGCATACGGGCGCCGCCCGACACGGTAAAGCCGACGACCGGCAGCCCCAGCTCGGTCGCGCGCTCAAAGACGCGACAGATCTTCTCGCCCACCACGGAACCCATCGAGCCCATCATAAAGTTGGCGTCCATAAAGAAGAGCGCCGTATCGCAGCCACAGATCTTGCCTCTGCCGCACACGACGGCGTCGCGCTCGCCCGAACGCTCGGCCGCGCCCTTGAGCTTATCGGCATAGCCGGGAAACGAGAGGAAGTCTTCCGACGCCAGCTCGGCATCCCATTCCTCAAAGGTGCCCGCGTCGACCGTCATGCGCAGGCGCGCACGACCGCTCACGCGAAAGTGCTTGCCACAACGGGGACACACCTCGAGGTTGTCGTGCAGACGTGCCTCGTCGATCACGCGGCG
>CABTZM010000154.1 GCA_902489295.1 uncultured Collinsella sp. | reverse complement strand
CGCTCATCTGAACGGTCTCGTTGGAGCGATCGCGGACGGAGATGTTGCCAGCCTCGACCTCCTTCTCGCCCAGGATGAGCATGTAGGGCACGCGATCGATGCTGCGGGCCTCGCGGATCTTGTAGCCGATCTTCTCGTCGCGGTCGTCGCAGACCACGCGAATGCCGGCCTCCTCCAGCTTGGCGCACACCTCGTGAGCGTAGTCGCGGCTCTTCTCGGAGACGGGAAGCGCCTTGACCTGCACGGGAGCCAGCCAGGTGGGGAACTTGCCCGCAAAGTGCTCAATCAGAATACCGATGAAGCGCTCGATGGAGCCAAAGCATACGCGGTGCAGCATGATGGGGCGCTTCTTGGTGCCGTCGGCGTCCACGTACTCCAGATCAAAGTTGAGCGGCATCTGGAAGTCGAGCTGGACAGTGCCGCACTGCCAGGTACGGCCGAGCGAGTCCTCCAGGTGGAAGTCGATCTTGGGGCCGTAGAAGGCGCCGTCGCCCTCGTTGACCTCGTAGTCCATGCCCAGCTTGTCCAGAGCGGTGCGCAGGCCCTCCTCGGCGCGAGCCCAGTCCTCGTCCGAACCCATGGAGTCCTCGGGGCGGGTGGAAAGCTCAACGTGATACTTAAAGCCAAACTTTTGGTACACGGAGTCGATGAGGTTGACCACGCCCACGATCTCGTCGGTCAGCTGGTCGGGGCGCACAAACAGGTGGGCGTCGTCCTGGTTAAAGCAGCGCACGCGGAACAAGCCGTGCAGGGCGCCGCGCAGCTCGTGGCGGTGCACCAGGCCAATCTCGCCGGCGCGAATGGGCAGCTCGCGATAGGAGTGCGGCTTGGAGGCGTACACCAGCACGCCGCCCGGGCAGTTCATGGGCTTAATGCAGTACTCTTCGTCGTCAATGACGGTGGAGTACATGTTGTCCTTGTAGTGGTCCCAGTGGCCCGAGGTCTTCCACAGCTGCTTGTTCATGATGAGCGGCGTGGAGATCTCCACGTAGCCGGCCTTGTGGTGGATCTCGCGCCAGTAGTCCAGCAGCGTGTTCTTAAGGATCATGCCGTTGGGCAGGAAGAACGGGAAGCCGGGAGCCTCGTCGCGCATCATAAAGAGGTCCATCTCGCGGCCGATCTTGCGGTGGTCGCGCTTCTTGGCCTCCTCCAGCATGTGCATGTGCTCGTCGAGCTCTTCTTTGGTGGCAAAGGCGACGCCGTTGATGCGGGTGAGCATCTTGTTGTCCTTGTCGCCCTTCCAGTAGGCGCCCGAGACGCCCGTGAGCTTAAAGGCCTTGAGGGCCTTGGTGTAGCAGATGTGGGGGCCGACGCACATGTCGATGTAGTCGCCCTGCTGGTAGAAGGTGATGCGGGCGTCGTCGTCCAGGTCGCCGATGTGCTCGACCTTGTACTTCTCGCCGCGCTCCTCCATAAGGGCGATGGCCTCGGCGCGAGGCTTCTCATACACGGAGAACTTGAGGTTCTCCTTAACGATCTTCTTCATCTCGGCCTCGATCGCGGGGAAGTCGTCCTCGCTGATCTTAACGCCCTCGGGCAGGTCGACGTCGTAGTAGAAGCCGTTGTCGGTCGCGGGACCGTAGGCAAAGTCGGCCTCGGGATAGAGGCGCTTGATGGCCTGCGCCATGATGTGCGCAGCGGAGTGGCGGATGACGTGCGTGACCTCGTCCTGCGGGAGCTCGGCCACCGAGCCGTCATTGTAGAGTGCCTTCATGGGTATGTTTTCTCCTCTCGGATGCCTGATGCAAGTGCGTGCGATGCGCTCGGCGTTTTTGACTTGCATCATTATAGGCAGGTTGCCTTGGTATACAAGCGCCCGCCGCACCTTAATGGCACGGCGGGCGATTTTCTACGCATGCTTCATCGTGTGGGGGCGGGGCTGCGGGGCGCGCGTGCGGCTTGCGCGGGACGCGCGGTGCCCGTGGCCTGCGGCCGGCCCGGCGATGGATGCGTTACTGGATGCGAGTTCGGCAGTAGGGGCAGACCTTCCAGTGCGCATCGAGCGGGCGATGGCAGCTGGGGCACACGTTGCGAACCTGGGTATCGCACACGGGGCAGACCACAAAGTCCCTCTCGATGGGCGCGCCGCACTGCGGGCAGGTGCCGTACTGGGCAAGCTGGCGCTCGCGCAGGGCCATGTCCAGCTCCTGCTCCTCGCGGTCGGCCGCGTAGGAATGCGGACGCAGGACCAGATAGGCGATGAGGCCCACAAACGGGATGAGGGCGATGATGCCCCATGCCACGTAGGCGCTGGCGCCGCGGCGGCGAGCGTCGATGAACACATAAACGACCGACAGCACGTACAGGGCGATGATAAAGCCAACAAAGGCATAGATGACGCCCATAAGCTGCGGCGACATGAGCTCGGAGATGTACTTGGACATTGAGGTGTACCTTTCGGAATATTTACAGTCCGGTCAAGTTTACCACGGGGTTTGTTTATATGGGACTACGGTTGCAAGCGGGGCCGGTGCGGACACAAACATCTCAATCTGTAACAGATACTCGGCAAAATCGGGTCTAAGTGTTACAGATCGAGACGAACGGGAGGACCGCCGAGCAAACGTCTCGATCTGTAACAACTGGAAGCCAAATCCTCAGCTTACTGTTACAGATCGAGACAAAACTTCAACGTGGTAGCCGGCAGACGAGGTTGTCGACGTTGCCGGGTCTCCCCTCGCCTGCCGTTGGCGGGTGTTGCGGGGCTGTTCGCCGCATTGCCGCCGCGCTGGGGGTGTCTAAACCGTAGGATAGTCTTATTGACGGGCTGTCAACTCGTCTGGGAGGCACTGTGACAGAAACGTTTGATATCGCGATTGTCGGCGCGGGCATCACCGGGTGCGCCATCGCGCGGCAGCTCGCGCGGTTTGACCTGTCCATTTGCGTGGTCGAGGCGGCAAACGATATTGCGCTGGGAGCTTCGAAGGCCAACGGCGGCCTGGTGCATGCTGGTTACGATCCGGCACCGGGCACGGTAAAGGCGCAGGTCAACGCTCGTGGTTGTGAGCTATATGGCACGTGGGCCCAGGAGCTCGGATTTTTGTTTTGCCGCACCGGGTCGATGGTGTTGGGGTTTAACGACGAGGACCGTGCGCAACTGGAGCAGCTGCGGCGCAACGGCCTTGCCAACGGCGTGCCCGAGCTGTCGATCGTCGGACCCGACCGCATCCACGAATTAGAGCCGCGCGCCAGTGCCGATGCAACGTGCGCGTTGTGGTGCCCCTCGACTGGATTTATCGACCCGTTTGAGGTTGCCATCGCCGCGCTGGAAAACGCCGTGGCCAACGGGGTGACGTTTATGCGCTCCGCCCCGGTGGAGGCGATTGAAGTCGCGGGCTCGGGCGACGACGCGCGCTTTACGCTGGCGACCTCCGCTGGCAACGTGCGCTGCCGCTACCTGATCAACGCTGCGGGCAACGGCGCCGCCGACATCTCGCATATGGCGAGCGCCGAAGAGTTTCAGATGGTCTGGCGCCAGGGCAACATCGTGGTGCTGGACAAGGAGCCGCGCACGCTCATGCCGCTCTACCCCGTTCCGACGCCAGTGTCGAAGGGCGTTATCGTGGCGGGCACTGTGCATGGCAACACCGTGATCACCGCCACGGCTGCCGTGCGCGAGCCGGGCGACACGCAGACCTATGCGAGCGATGTGAAGGCGCTGCTGACCGGCGCGCGCAAGCTGGTGCCCGACCTGGATACGCGCCGCGTGGTGCGCGCATTTGCCGGCGGGCGTCCGGTCATTCAGGGAACAAACGACTTCTTTATTGGAAAGTCGACCGTGGTGCCGGGACTTTTCCAAGCGGCGGGCATTCAGTCGCCGGGCGTGGCGAGCGCACCGGCCATTGCCGAGCGCATGGAGCTTGTGATGCGCGAGGCGGGCGTGGAACTGCACGAGAGGGCGGACTGGAACCCAATTCGCCGCGCGCCGGACGACTTTGACCGCGCACCGCTGGCGCGCAAGGAAGAACTCATTGAGTCCGAGCCCGCGTGGGGCCAGATCGTCTGCCGCTGCGAGACGGTGCCCGAGGCCGAGATCGTGGCCGCGATCAGACGCCGCCCAGGCGCGGTTTCGGTCGAGGGCGTCAAGCGCCGCTGTCGTGCCGGCATGGGTCGGTGCCAAAGCGGCTTTTGCCAGAGCCGCGTGGTGGCGATTCTTGCACGCGAGCTGGGGTGCGACCCCAGCGAGGTGCTGTTGGAGGATACCGGATCTTGGTTGGTTGAGGGACCGCTAAAGGGGGTGCGCTAGGATGGCGACGTTTGATATGCGCGACGGACGCGCGGAGGCCGGAGCTGTAGCGTCGGTGTCGACGCAGGCCTTCGACGTGGTCGTCATCGGCGGCGGACCCGCTGGCATGGCGGCTGCGCTTGCCGCACATAATGCCGGCGCCCACGTGGCCATCGTGGAGCGCGAGCAGCACCTGGGCGGAATCCTCCGCCAGTGCATCCACCCCGGCTTTGGCCTGTCGCACTTTAAACAGGAACTCACCGGTCCCGAGTACGCGCAGCGCTTTATCGACCAGGTGCACGCAACCGACATTGCGCTGTTCTTGGACAGCATGGTGATCGGGATTGATTCAGGCGAGGGCGCGGATGTGCGCGCGCTGGATGAGGACAAGGCCGCGGGAGCCGCCGCAGTCCATACCGTCACGCTCATGAGCCCTGCCGGCATGCTGCAGCTCACCGGACGCGCGGTCGTCCTTGCTATGGGGTGCCGAGAGCGCACGCGCAGCGAGATCAAGATTCCCGGCAGTCGTCCCGCCGGCGTGTTTACGGCCGGCCTGGCGCAGCGATACATCAATATCGAAAACCTCAAGCCCGGCTCGCGAGCCGGCATTTTGGGCTCGGGCGGTATCGGGCTGATCATGGCACGTCGCTGCACGCTCGAGGGG
>CABTZM010000153.1 GCA_902489295.1 uncultured Collinsella sp. | reverse complement strand
TACATTCGCGGGGAGAACGCAAAGGGCACCATCTGGGCGACTTACGAACTTGATAGTTCGGGAGAGCCAGTCGAGATTTTTCACACGAATGCAGTCGATGCGCTTTATCTTGACGCGATTGAGCCGAGGTCCGCTGCGGTATCGATTGCCGTCTTTGTAGGCAACGCGGTCGCCGGCTATGTAATCGGTACGGTGGTAGATGGAATTATCACTGCCGTGACAGGCCAATCGGGAGCCGCCTGGGTGGCATATGCGGTTACGAAGCTGGTCAACCGTCCCGTTCCGGCAAATAAGGCGATTTACCTCAGTTGCGACATCTATCCTCCCCACTCTATGGAGTACATTCGCTGCTCAAATGCATAGTCGATTTTGGTTGTGAGACATATGAGGCGAAGGCTCCATCCATTTGTCTGGACGCTTATCGGTTTTGCCTTGATGCTCGGAATTGCCTTATGGCAGGCTGACTCAACGCATTTGGCAGTACGGGGCTTGACCAAAGAAGAGGTGAGCGCCATGATCGGCCAGCGTCGAACGTTCTGTTTACAGGTTAGTAAGAAGGGCTGCATGTACTGCGAAACGCTACGCGAGCTTGAAGGGCGCTCCAATCGCCTGGACGGCATGGTCGTGTACGAGCTAGAGTTTCCCGAAAACCCGTCAGAGGAAGATAGGCAATGGCTCGAAGACGCGCTTCCGCACTTTGACTACTATCCGGCCTTGTTTATAGTTAGGGCAGATGAGATTGTCTGCGTTGAGGTAAACGACTTGTCCGAGTTTGACGAGGAGATAGTCCCCCAGATTATTGAGGCGAATGGAGGCAATCATGAAGGACAATGATGAAAGCAAGCGTTTGACGCGTTTAGCCATCCTTGGACTCGCGTTCGGCATCTTGCTGTACATTGTGCTCAACGTCCTTATTCCGGCATTTTGATGCTCTAGGCATCTTCCAAATTAGAATCGGGTGGATTGCCGATGTTGAGTGGTCGTAAGCCCGCAAAAAGTCCCCGCGAGTGCCACAGCCCTTCGCAATCCACCCGCGTTCCCAACCTTTCAGCACCCATCAGAGACGCTCTTGCTCCATTTGGCCTCAGCGATCGAGAAGCCCAGGTGGCGCTTGCCCTTATGGCGCACCTAACGGTTTCTGAGACAGCGGAGCGCTTTGGCCTGTCCCGGTCCGCGGTGGGAACGTATAGGCGCCGCCTCTTCGACAAGCTCGGGACAAGTGGCGAATGCGCCGCGAGAGCGCTGCTTGAATCGACGATTGGCGATATCGATCTTATTCCCGATGAGGCAGAAGCTGCCCACGCGAGGCTGAGTGAAAAGAAGAAGCTGGGATCGATATGCGTTGGAATCTCTTTGGCAAGTATCGCGATGCATACGGCGTTACTCACGCTCAAAAGGGATTCAGCGAACTTCCTGCTCAAGGAGCAGGAAGCAGGACTTGTTGTCGCCATGCTGATTATTGGCCTTTTGCTCATAACCGCTTGCAAGTTTGCGCGAAAAAGGGTGACGGCAGTGGAATACGAGGCCGCGGCAGCGGTTTGCGGCCTGCTGTACATCATAGAATCGACGCGCTGTTTTTCTCTTGCTGATGGGACGCTGAGCTGGCAGGCGGTTTATCACGGTCTTGGCGCGCTCGTATGGGCAACTATGCTGGTAGGTTCCGTTGGCCTCGTATTCGTAAATGTGTCCCCTTCTGGTAAGGACCTCAACATACCCGCTGCCACCATATCGGGTGCGCTAACGTTCTCCGGCTATTTGGTGTTATGGCACTTGGGCATAAGCCTTTGGGCGCTGGCCACCACGATAAGCGCAATTGCCACCTTCGCTACAATTCTGCACCTACGGTCTCTTCCGTTCATTCTCAAGGGCGAACGCGGCAGAAAGTTCAACCTTCAATGGGATTCGCGATATGCAGGGGCTCTCGCGGGGACGGCGGCATGCTTTGCTTTTGCGTGCGCGAAAGCGCTTGATGCGATTCCATGGACGTCAACTGTCTGGGCGATCATCCTTCCAGTCGCTTTCTTCACGCTGTTAATGGGCATCGCCAGCCTGTTCCAACGACTGGAAGCGAAGCTGGAGCTCGCCACAGATGCCTTTTTGCTCCTCACATGCTCGGCACTGATGGTTGGCGCCGGCTGCGGAATCGCCATGAGCGAGATCCGCGTATTTAAAGGGGCGCAGTGGCTTACTGTTGCATTTGGGATAGCGTTTATGGCCATGGCGAAAGCAGAGGTACGGCGTATTGTCCTTGCACGATCGTCCTTTTTGTCTCTCGATAAGCCAGAGGCGGTCGCCTTGTCCCTTAAAGCTCGAGGCATTGAGCTGACTCGTGCTGAAAAACTTGTGCTCGCTGCAGTGGCGGATGGACTCGATGCAACCCAGATCGCGGAACGACTGGTTGTGTCGAAATCGACCGTCAACAGTCATTTGCATCATGCATTTAAAAAGTGCGATGTGAATACCCTCGAAGAGCTCCGCCTGATACTGAAAAATGCAGACGATTTGTGTGTGGGCCGGCGGTGACATCGCGACCGGTGCCGCCACCGTCATCCTCGCCATGGGCGCCGGCAAGAAGGCCGCCGCTTCCATGAAGAAGACGCTGCTGGGCGAGTAATCGCGCCGCCCCACACGGCATGAACGTCCACCTCGATTTGGGGACTGTCCCTGAATTGAGGTGTGGCGGCGCGGGAGTACGTTCGGCCAAAACGGGTACTATGAAAAAATATTCGGTTTGTGCCATTTTGCGAGCAAGGAGCATCTGTGAGCGACCCAACCAGCCGCGCGGCCACCACGAACCCCGACTACGACCTTCCAGGCAACGATCTCGATCCCAAGAACGCCACCGCCGACCAGCGCAAAGCCATCCCGCTCATCGTGCGCGTGTACGGCGCCCTGTGCGCGCTCGACGGCGTCGTGGCGTTGCCGCTTATGGGAGCCTACTTTGGCATCATGGTCTATCGACTGGTGCTCGGCCAGGAATCCGTCCTCATCGGTTCCAACCTCACCCTTACCGTCACCATGACGGCGATCGGCTCCGTCCTGGCGTTCGTCGCCTCGGTTGCGCTCATCATCTTCGGCTGGACGCTCATGAAGAGCTATCGCCGCGACGCGGGCCGCTGGGCATACGCCCTTATCGTGATGACGGTCGCACAGATCCTGATCGACGTCATGCTCCAGGGCATCGGCGTGCACCTCATCCGCCCCATGATCCAGCTGGGTATCCTCACGGCACTCTCTGCCACGATCGACCCCACGCTGCGCCAGGAGCGCGAACTGCAGCGTCGCCTGCGCGATCTCGAGGACCGCGAGGCGGCCGGCGAGGGCATGCTGGGCCGAGACCTCACGGGCGAGGGCTATATCAAGCTCAACTTCTTCAACCTGTTCTGGGTCTTCATGGTCTGCTGCGTACTCGGCCTGATCATCGAGATCATCTTCCATATGGTGTGGGTCGATCCGGGCGTGTACCAGGATCGAGCCGGCCTTCTGTTCGGCCCGTTCAGCCCCATCTACGGCTTTGGCGCCGTGCTGCTCACCGTTGCCCTCAACCGATTCTATAAGCGCGGTTTTGTATTGATCTTCCTGGTCAGCGCCCTGATTGGCGGCGTGTTCGAGGCTGCTGTGGGTTGGTGGATGCAGACCTCGTTCGGCGCGATCGCCTGGGCGTACTCCTACGAACTGCTGCCCGGCATCCCCGACCCCATGGCGATTCTGTTCGCCGGGCGCACGTCCACCCCGTTCATGCTCATGTGGGGCACCCTCGGTCTGTTCTGGATCAAGGTCTGCCTGCCGCGCCTGCTCAAGCTCATCAACCTGATTCCGTGGAAGATGCGCTACTCGCTGACCACCGTGGTCGCCGCCCTCATGCTGGTGAACGGCGTCATGACGCTCCAGGCGCTCGACTGCTGGTTCTGCCGCGTGAGCGGCATTCAGCCCAGCTCCCCGGTCGAGGAGTTCTACGCCGAGCACTTCGATAACGGCTACATGGCCAACCGCTTCCAGACCATGACGATCCACCCGGATACATCAAGTCGCGTGGATTCCCCCAAGCCGGAGGCGTAAGCGGGCGGCAAAGCAAACGCGGGCTTCAAACTCGCGCCGGGCGCCGATCTGCCAGATACGGGCGCCTCTCTCAGACGGGATTTTGGTCGCAAAATGCCAAGCTGCAACAGCTTGGCATTTTGCGACCATTCCGGACAGCCAGCCGCAAGCGGCCCGAAAAACCGTCGCGACCCGCTACTCGGAGAGCTCGCGCTCCACAACGCAGGTGTTCTTGATGGTTGCAACCAAATGCTGCAGACCGTCGATCACGCGCGGGCGAATGTCGCCGCCGATGAGCACGAGCATGATGTCGTCACCCACGGCGAGCTCGCCGGAGTTCAACCACACGCGCACGTAGCCAATGCCCGGCAAAGCGCGCGCCTCTTCCACGGCGGCGGCCACCTTGGCCTCGTCGTAGCTGAACACCATGCCGGTGACCTTGTCGCCGGGCTGAACGCCATCGGTCTCGATGCCGCGCGCCTCGGCCTTAGGCGTCTCGCGCACGGTTCCGTTGTGAACCAGATACATTCCGCATGCGCGGAAGCTCGGCTCGGCCTTGGCCTCACGCAGCCAAGCGTCGATGGAAGGCATATCTGCCATGGTCGATCCTTTCTTTCCGGCAATGCCCAACCGCGAACAGGCGCGCACGGGACATCGCCTTGACTACAAATAGCGCGCCGGCCAGCGGGGAAGCATCCCCGGCAAGCCGGCGCGAACATGTCTCAATTTGTACCTGTCCCCAATTGAGGCTCCCTCAATTGAGACTTACTGGGCTGGAATGGTGTCAACCACGCGGCACACCATGCCGGCGCGGGTGGTGCGGGGAATGATCTGGCCGGCGCACGTCACGAGGGTGAGGGCCTTGTCGGCCTTCTT
>CABTZM010000152.1 GCA_902489295.1 uncultured Collinsella sp. | reverse complement strand
TGGATAATCTCCCGTTTTTGACCTGTTTACGGGCTCAAAACGGGAGATTATCCACGCTCGTGGAATGGGTGTCCGAAAATCCACGCTCGTTGGGCCGATGCAGACGCACCTGGCAATTCCTTTTTTGTAGACGTTGTCGAGCGGCTACGGGCAGGAAAGGTCCCAACGGTTAACATATACTCCATATGGGTAAAGAGACCAAAGCGCCGCCACGAGTGGCGCTTTGCGTTTGAAAAACTAGCTCGTCTAAGAGGAACTAGCATGTTAGACCGTTTTACCGATCGCGCGCGCAAGGTCATGTCCATGGCCAAGCAAGAAGCGCTCGATCTTCACTCAAATAAGGTGGGTACCGAGCACCTGCTGCTCGCACTCGCCAAGGAGGACGAGGGCATTGCCGCCGAGGCACTGCGTTCGCTCGATATCTCCTACGACGACATCATGGATACTCTTAAAGAGGTCCAGACCACGGTTCCCGAGCCCAGTGAGGAGACCGAGGCGGCCAAGCTCGCCTTTACGCCGCTCGTCATCAGCGTGATGGAGCGTTCATTCCGCGTGGCGCGTGAGAACAACCAGACCTACGTGTCGACCGAGCACTTGCTGATCGGCATCGTCGAAGAGGGCAACGGCATGGCCATGGACATCCTCATGCGCCTGGGTGTGTCGTCCGCCTCCATCAAAAAGGCTATCGAGAAACTCACCGCCAAGGACCAGGATAAGAAGCGTCCGCTCGCTGGCGCCGGTGCTGGTCGTCCCGGTACGGGCCTGCCGTTCTTTAGCGGCTCGGATGCCTCCCAGCAAAAGGGGAGCGGCACCGACACGCTCAAGCAGTTCGCCACCAACCTCACGCAAAAGGCGCGCGACGGCGAACTCGATCCGGTGATCGGCCGCGAAAAGGAAGTCCAGCGTATGATGGAGATCCTTTCGCGCCGCACCAAGAACAACCCTCTTATCCTGGGCGATCCCGGCGTGGGCAAAACGGCCATCGTCGAGGGACTGGCGCAACAGATTGCTGCCGGCAACGTGCCCGAGAACCTCATGAACCAGAATATCTGGACGCTCGACCTGCCGGGTCTCGTTGCGGGCGCCAAGTATCGCGGTGAGTTCGAGGAGCGCCTCAAGAACGTGATCCAGGAGGCAACCGAGGCCGACGACGTCATCTTGTTTATCGATGAGATGCACACCATCATCGGTGCCGGTTCTGCCGAGGGTTCTATCGATGCGAGCTCCATGCTCAAGCCCGTGCTCGCGCGCGGTGCTTTCCAGATCATTGGTGCCACCACGGCCGAGGAGTTCCGTAAGTACCTCACTAAAGATCCGGCCTTTGAGCGCCGCTTCCAGACCATCGATGTCGAGGAGCCGAGCGTCGAGGACACGGTCAAGATCCTGACCGCGCTCAAGCCGCGCTACGAGGAGCACCACCATGTGCGCTATACGCAGGGTGCTATCGAGGCCGCCGCGAACCTTTCCAACCGCTACATCCAGGATCGCTTCCTGCCCGATAAGGCCATCGACCTCATCGACGAGGCCGGTGCCCGCGCCCGCATCGCCGCGAATCGCGCGCCCGAGCCGGTGCGCGAGGCCGAGCATCGCATAGAGGAGCTCAAGGCCGCCGCGCAGGAGGCCACCGAGAGCGATGACATGAACAAGGCCGCCGAGATTACCGAGCAGCAGAAGGCTGCCGAGATTGAGCTCGCCGAGGCCAAGGCTGCCTGGACCGCCGAGCTCGACGCCAGCCCGCTCACTATTGACGTGAGCCAGATTGCCGACATCGTGTCCGTGACCTCTGGCGTGCCGGTGTCTTCGCTCACCGAGAGCGAGAGCCGTCGCCTGCTGCAGGCCGAAAGCGTGCTCAAGACGCGCATCATCGGTCAGGACGAGGCTGTCGAGGCTGTTGCCAAGGCCGTGCGCCGCAGCCGCTCACCGCTCAAGGATCCGCGTCGCCCCGGCGGCAGCTTTATCTTCCTGGGTCCTACCGGTACGGGCAAGACCGAACTCGCCAAGACGCTCGCCGAGTACCTCTTTGGCAGCAAGGACGCGCTCATCAGCTTCGACATGTCCGAGTTCGGTAGCGAGTTCGAGGTCTCCAAGCTCATCGGTAGCCCTCCGGGTTACGTTGGTCACGACGAGGGCGGCCAGCTCACCAAGGCCGTTCGTCGCCACCCGTACTCGGTCGTGCTGTTCGACGAGATCGAGAAGGCGCACCCCGATATCTTCAACATCTTGCTGCAGGTGCTGGAGGAGGGTCGCCTGACCGATAGCCAGGGCAAGACGGTCGACTTCCGCAACACCGTGATCATCATGACGTCCAACGTGGGCGCCCGCGAGATTGCGCAGGATGCGAGCGTTGGCTTTGGCACCACCGGCGAGCAGGGTCTCACGTCGAGCGAGATCCGCGGCCGCGCGATGGGCGAGCTCAAGCGCTTGTTCCGCCCCGAGCTGCTCAATCGTATCGACGATATTGTGGTGTTCCAGAAGCTCTCGGGCGAGAATCTCACCAAGATCGCGCACCTGCTGGTGGACGACCTGCGTCAGCGTTTGATTGCCAACGGCATGAACATCAAGCTCACCGATGCGGCGTACGACAAGATCGTGGCCGAGGGTACCGACCTCACCAACGGTGCGCGTCCGCTGCGTCGTGCCATCCAAAAGCTCATCGAGGACCCGCTGTCCGAGGAGCTTCTGGCCGGCGAGTGGGGCGAGGGCGATACCGTCCTGTGCGACGTGGCCGATGGCAAGTTTGTCTTTAGCCACGGCACGGGCGAGATCCCGGCACCGCGTCCGGCGGGCACGCTCGGCGGCGATACCGCCCCGGCGGCACCGCACACCGGCAACGCCGCGCCCGTGAGCGGCGGCGTGACCTCGGGCCCCGGCGGCATGATGCAAGCCGGTTCCGGCGCGCTGTAGGGGTTAACATAGCTTTGCGAAGGGGCACTCCTGTCGGGGCGCCCCTTTTTTATGAGTAAATGGTGCTATACTCGAAATATAAATATGTATAGCAGAAGGAGCTAGCATGCCTATATCGGTACTCGACTCACGGCCGGTCCAGATGAATGTGCGCATGGATCGCCAACTCAAAGAGGCTGGGGACGCCGTGCTGGCGCATATCGGCATGACGCCGTCTCAAGCGGTGCGGACACTTTGGGAATATCTGGTCGTCAACGGATGCATGCCCTCGAGATCGGGGGTTGCGGCACCGAGCTCTAACGTGCCAGCGACTGCGTCGGTGGAATCAAGGGTTACGCAGGGCAGCCACATCGTGCGCGATGCGTGCCTCAAATACGGCATCCCTGTTCCCGACCTCTCGGGTGACTACGATGACCTCTATGAGGAAGCAATGGCGGAGCGCTATCCCGAGTGGGTGGAGCTATGAGTGCAGACGGCATTCTCAAGTTGCTCATCGACACCAACGTATGGATGGATTACTTTTCTGGAAGGTCGGACCGGACAGCGGATGTCGCCCGTCTATTCGAGATTGCCGATGTCTCGGAGCAGATTGCCCTGTTTGCCTCGTCTCTTTCGGTCAAAGATGTCTCGTATCTTGTCTCGGCGGCGATTAAGAGGGAGTGCCGAAGGAAGAATGGTTTGCTGAGCGATAACGCCATTGCGGCGGCGGACGAAACGGCCTGGGCATGCGTTCGGCAGATGCGCGAGCTCGCCCTCATCGCGCCGGTCGGTGCAGACGAGGTCTTCGACTCCTTTGTGTTCAAGTATCATCACAACGACTTCGAGGACGACCTGATGCTGGGCGTCGCCAATCGCATTGATGCCGATTACGTCGTGACGGAGGACAAGAATCTTATTAAACATACCAATGGTGTATGCATTAACGTTCAACAGGCGTTGAGGCTGGTTGAAGGGTCCAACGTCCCTTCGGCGCGGCCCGTCTAAGCTGCTTTATCTTGATAAAGTGACGTTTCCTCACCGTTAGCCGATGATGCGAGAGCGCTCGGCGTTTTCGACTGGTTTATGCACGCAAAGTCTGGGAATATACAAGTCGCATGTCTTACTGTCTAACCAGTTGCGCCAAGGAGGCACCATGGACTACAAGATTACCGGCTACGAGCCCGCCCAGCTGTTCCATTTCTTTGAGGAGATCAGCGCGATCCCCCGTGGGTCTGGCAACGAGAAGGGCATCAGCGATTTCCTGGTTGCGTTTGCCAAGGAGCGCGGCCTCGACGTGTATCAGGACGAGGTCTACAACGTCATCATTCGCAAGCCCGCATCTGCCGGCGCCGAGAATGCCCCGACCGTGATGCTGCAGGGCCACATCGATATGGTTTGCGACAAGTTGGGTTCCGTTGAGCACGACTTTGCGACCGACGGTATCGACCTGGTCGTCAAGGACGGCGTCCTCACCGCTAACGGCACCACGCTGGGCGCCGACAACGGTATCGCCGTCGCTCTGATGCTCACCGTGCTCAACGACGATTCGATTGCTCATCCGGCCCTCGAGTGCGTGTTCACCACCGACGAGGAGACTGGCCTGGTTGGCGCCGAGACGCTCGACAAGTCCCAGATTAGCGCCCGTACCATGATCAACCTCGATTCCGAGGAGGAGGGCGTGGCCACCGTCAGCTGCGCCGGCGGTGTCGTCGTTACCTACACCTGCCCGATCGTGCGCGACCACAAGACCGGCAGCACCCTTACGCTCGAGATCTCCGGCCTGCTGGGTGGTCACTCCGGCGCCGACATCCACCTGGAGCGCGGCAACGGCAACCTCATCATGGCCCGCATCATCGATCGCCTGATGGTCGCCGGCGAGCCCGCCATCGTCAGCTTTAACGGCGGCACCAAGGACAACGCCATCAACCGTGAGTGCAAGGCCGAGCTGGTCTACGCTGATCACGCTGCCGCCGAGGCCGCGGCCCAGATTGCAAAGGGCATCATCGCCGACGTCACTGCCGAGCTCGAAGTCTTCGACCCCGGCTTTACCTGCACCGTAGAGATTGCCGACGACGCCGAGGTCGAGGCCATGGACCAGAAGTCCGCGCTTGCCCTCATCCGCGCCCTGCG
>CABTZM010000151.1 GCA_902489295.1 uncultured Collinsella sp. | reverse complement strand
GTACCTCGCAGGCCCCCGGCTTGTAGCAACACATAGCTCTGTCCAGGGGCCCGGGTCGATTTCTCGGCCGGGGCCCTTTTTCTCTGTCCTCAAGGGATCACGGCTGCTGCTAGCCGATCCTGTCTGTCGTAAGTCCGGCCGACCTTTTGTCTCGATCTGTAACATCTAGCAGTGAAAACGGGGTCTACGTGTTACAGATTGAGACAAACGGAGCTATCCCTCGGAATGATCTCGATCTGTAACATCTAGACATCAAAAGCGGGTCTTCCTGTTACAGATCGAGACATTTGCCTGGGTAGGTGTCCCGCCCCATTACATCCCTGTCAACAACACGACATCGAGAATCGTCACGATGACACCGATCCCTACGAGCAGCGCGTTGAGCGGGCGCGAGTTGGCGTATTTACCCATGACGCGGGGCGAACTGGTGAGTCGTATGAGCACAAAGACCGTAATCGGCAGCTGAAGCGACAGCAGTGCCTGACTCCAAATGAGACCCTCAAAAGGATTCGGGACGACCAAGCACGCCGCCACTGCGCCGACGAAACAGGCCGCCACCCCGATCGAGGAATGTCGGTCGTGTATGTCGTATTCCTCGTCGAACATGCCCGCGGTGATGGTGCCCGCCGCCATACCCGCCGTCACACTACTCGAGAGGCCCGCAAACAGCAGCGCCACGGCAAAGATGGTCGAGCTTGCCGGGCCCAGAATGGGGGAGAGCGTGGCCGCTGCGACGGCGAGGTCGTCTACGACCATGCCGTGCGCAAAGAAGGTCGTTGCGGCAAGGATGACCATGGCCGAGTTGATTGCCCAGCCCACGCCCATCGAAAAGAGCGTGTCAAAGAGCTCGTAGCGCAAGCGTTCTTCGATAACTTGCTCGCCTTGGCCTTCGAAGTGCATGGATTGGATGACCTCGGAGTGCAGAAAAAGGTTGTGGGGCATTACGACCGCACCCAGGACACTCACGATAATCGCGGCAGAGCCAGTGGGCATACTGGGCGTGATCCAGCTTGCGGCGGCTTGCGGCCAGTCGACCTTGACTAGTGCAAGCTCGGCCAAAAACGAGAGTCCTATCACGCCGACGAAGGCGATGATCCAGCGTTCGGCATGCTTGTAGGAGTTCGTCATGAGCATCGCCATCGATACTGCCGCCATGATGACGCAGCCCGCGCGCACGGGCAGCCCAAAGAGCATTTGAAGGGCAATCGCGCCACCCAGGACTTCGGCCATGGCGGTGGCGACAGTCGCGAGATAGGCACTGGCGAGTACCGTGCGTCCAACGAAGCGGGGGAGGTAACGTGTCGTGGCCTCGGCAAGGCAGGCGCCCGTGGCGATACCCAGGTGCGCCGCGTTGTGCTGCAGCACAATGAGCATAATCGTGGACAGCGTGACGATCCACAGCAGCGCGTAGCCAAACTGCGAGCCCGCGGCCATATTGGAGGCCCAGTTGCCCGGGTCGATAAAGCCGACGGTCACGAGCAGCCCGGGGCCGATATGCCGCGCAATGTCTAGGCCTCCGTGACCACCGGTGCGTCGGGAGCCAAAATGTTGTTTGAGATGGTTGAGCATGGTGCGCTCCTGCGTATGGGCGGCGTGACGTCGCATCTGGGTCGTGCGGCGCCACGCGTCGGATTTGGGTTGGGGCTACTTGTGCGCTTTGCCCTGATTGGCCACGGCGTCGATCTTGGCGGCGATGGTCGCCGGGTCGCCGATGTAGCGCTTGTCGAGGACGTTGAAATCGGTGTCGAAGGTGTAGACGAGCGGCACGCCGGTGGGGATGTTGACCTTGAGGATCTCCTCGGGCGTGAGGTGCTCGAGCTTCAAGACGAGTGAGCGCAGGGAGTTGCCGTGTGCGGCGATGAGTACGCGCTTGCCGGCGAGCATCTGGGGGCGAATCTCGTCTTCGAAATAAGGCCAGGCGCGGGCGATCGTGTCCTTGAGGCACTCGGTATAGGGCAGCTGGTCGGGCGCGATGTCGCGGTATTGCTCCTGGGTGTGGGGGTCGCGCGCGTCGTCCGGCTCGAGTGCCGGCGGGCAGACATCGAAGGAGCGGCGCCAGATGAGCACCTGTTCGTCGTCGTGCTCCGCGGCGGCATCGGCCTTGTTGAGACCCTGCAACGCACCGTAGTGGCGCTCGTTGAGCTTCCAGGATTTGATGACGGGCAACCACTCGCGATCCATTTGGCCGAGCACGATGTTGAGGGTGTGGATCGCGCGCTTGAGGCGCGAAGTGTAGCAGACGTCAAAGTCGAAACCGGCTTCTTTGAGGACGCGGCCGCCTGCCGCCGCCTCTTCGCGGCCCGTGTCGGTGAGCTCGACATCGGTCCAGCCGGTGAACAGGTTGAGCTTGTTCCACTCGGACTCTCCGTGACGGATAAGGACGAGTTGCATCGTCTGCTGGTCTGCTTGGTGCGCCATAGGGGCCTCCTTGATCTGGCACGGTGTGCGTGCCGTTTGCTTGACGCCGCAAAGGATACCCGTTTTATGCTAAAAAGTTAACCAAGACTAACAAAATTGTTGTATTTGAATGGGATGGTGAAGGGGGCTGCCGAAATGTCTCGATCTGTAACAACTAGGGATGGAAATTGGGCCTAGGTGTTACAGATTGAGATGTTAGATGCAGTGAGCTTACAGACCGCCCGGCACGCGGAAGGTGGCGTTGTCGATGAGCTCAATCGACACCTCGGGTGCATGCTCAACCTGCGGCACCCACTCGTAGGGCGTGCGTTACGCGATTGTTTCGAAACGGGTGGGAAACACAACGGGCCGGCGATGCTCCTACTATGCCTATTCAAGTGACTGTCTAAATATCTAGGGGAGGATCGCGATGCAGGCAGATTCCGCTCAGCAGCAGGGCCTTTATCGCCCCGAATTTGACCACGATGCATGCGGCATCGGCGCACTTGCCGATATCAACGGCGAGCGCCATCACCAGATTCTGGACGACGCGCTGTCCATTCTGGTCAACTTGGAGCACCGCGGCGGCACGGGACTCGAGAAGAACACCGGCGACGGTGCCGGTATCCTGTTCCAGGTTCCGCATCACTTTTTTCGCAAAGAGGCTCAAAAGTGCGGCCAGATTCTGCCGGCAGAGGGCGACTATGGTGTGGCCATGCTGTTCTTTCCGCAGGATGACAAGGGCGTAGAGGATGCCCGCCGCGTGTTTGAGGAGGGTTGCGCCGAGGCCGGCGTGCCGCTGCTCTTTTGGCGTGAGGTGCCGGTCGATCCGCACGACCTGGGCGAGACGGCGCGTGCCTGCATGCCCACCATCCTGCAGGCCTTCCTGGGCCGCCCCGACGACACGCCCGCCGGCGATGCCTTCGAGCGTCGCCTGTACGTGTGCCGCCGCACCATCGAAAAAAAGGCCGACGCAGGGTTTGCCCTGCGCGACAAGATCTTCTATGTGTGCTCCATGAGCTCGCGCACCATCGTGTACAAGGGCATGCTCGTCGCCACGCAGATGCGCCGCTTCTTCATCGACCTCAACGACGCCGCCGTCAAAACGGCCGTGGCGCTCGTCCACTCGCGCTACTCCACCAACACCACGCCCAGCTGGGAGCGTGCGCACCCCAACCGCTTTATCATTCACAACGGCGAGATCAACACCCTCAAGGGCAACGTCAACTGGATTCGCGCCCGCGAGCCCAACCTGTACAGCCCCGTGCTGCAGCACGATCTTGAGCGCGTGATGCCCATCATCAACCGCGAGGGTTCCGACTCCGCGATTCTGGACAACGTGCTTGAGTTTTTGGTCATGAACGGTCGTCCGCTCACGCGTGCCGCGTCCATGTTGCTGCCCGAGCCGTGGGACCACAACGACAGCCTGAGTGAGGAGCGCCGCGCCTACGACGCCTACCAGTCCATGCTCATGGAGCCGTGGGACGGTCCTGCCGCTATCGCCTTTACCGACGGCCGTACTCTGGGCGCCGCCCTCGACCGTAACGGCCTGCGCCCGGCTCGCTACTACGTGACGCGCGACGGCCGCTTTATGCTGGCGAGCGAGGTGGGCACCATCGAGGTGCGCCCCGAGAACATCCTGACGAGCGGCTGCTTGGGACCGGGTCAGATGCTCGAGGTCGACTTTGCCCGCGGCCGCGTGATCTACAACGACGAGCTGCGCGCCCGTTACGCCAAGGAAAAGCCCTACCGTGATTGGATTGCCGAGGAGACGCTGACCGTCGACGCGCTCGATGAGCCCGCCGCGCCCGCGCCCGCCGAGGATGCCGAGGTGTCCTCGGCCGTGCGCATGGCCAAGCTCGGCTATCACTGGGATGACGTCGACGAGGTCGTGCGTCCCATGGCCCAGCAGGGCAAGGCCCCGCTCGCTTCGATGGGTATCGACGCGCCGCTGGCCTGCCTGTCAAAGAAGACGCGTTCGTTCTTTGACTACTTCTATCAGCTGTTCGCCCAGGTCACGAATCCTCCGATCGATGCCCTGCGCGAGCACATGGTGACTTCGACCACGCTCTACCTGGGCAACCACGGCAACCTGCTCGAGGATTCCCGTACGGCCTGCCAGCTGGTGCGCTTGGAGCGCCCGCTGCTCAACGAGGGGGAGTTTGACCGCATCTGCGCCATCGACCGTGTTGGCTTTAAGACCCGCCGTTTCCGTGCCGTCTACCGCCGCGATGCCGGCGAGGGCGCGCTGCAGGCTGCGCTCAAACAGCTTGCCGAGGACGTTGAGGCTGCGGTCCGCGACGGCGTGAACATTGTGGTGCTGAGCGACCGTGCTGCGGTGGGCGAGGTCCCTGTGCCCTCGCTGCTCGCCGTGGGCTGCGTGCACAACCACCTGATCCGCGCCGGCGTGCGTACCTTTGCCGATATTGTGGTGGAGTGCGGCGACGCCGTGTCTCCGCACGACTTTGCGGCACTGGTGGGCTACTCCGCGAGCGGCATCTATCCGTACAACGCACATGCGTGCATCCGCGATCTGGCGGCGCACGGCGACCTGGACGTGACGGCCGAGCAGGGCATCGCCAACTACAACAAGGCTGCGACCGCCGGCATCGTCTCCATCATGTCCAAGATGGGCATTTCC
>CABTZM010000150.1 GCA_902489295.1 uncultured Collinsella sp. | reverse complement strand
TCAAAATGGCGAGGACCGCCTCCTGCGGCACCTCGCCGGAGCCGATGGCTGTCATGCTCTTCTTGCCCTTTTTTTGCTTCTCGAGCAGCTTGCGCTTACGCGAGATATCGCCGCCGTAGCACTTGGCCAGAACGTCCTTGCGACGCGCCTTGACGGTAGAACGGGCGATGATCTTGTTGCCGATGGCACCCTGGATGGGCACCTCGAACAGCTGGCGAGGGATGATCTCCTTGAGCTTGTCGCACAGTCCGCGGGCCAGGCCGTAGGCCTTGTCCTTGTGGACGATGAACGACAGGGCGTCGACCTCGTCGCCGGACAGCAGGATGTCGAGTTTGACGAGCTCGCTCATGCGATAGTCGGAGAACTCGTAATCCAGGGACGCGTAGCCCTTGGTACGGCTCTTGAGCTGGTCGAAGAAGTCGAGGATGAGCTCGGCGAGCGGGATGTCGAAGTGCATCTCCACGGACTTCTGCGACAAGTGGATCATGTCGGTGGTGATACCGCGGTGCTCGATGGCGAGCTGCATGACCGCGCCGGTGTACTCGGGCGGGGTGATGATCTTGGCCTTGAGGTAGGGCTCCTCGATATGGTCGATGCGCGTGACGTCGGGCAGGTCCTGCGGGCTGCGGACCTCGATCATCTCGCCATCGGTCTTGTACACGTGGTAGTCCACGCTGGGGCTCGTCGCGATGAGCGCCAGGTCGAACTCGCGCTCCAGGCGCTCCTTGATGACCTCCATGTGCAGCAGCCCCAGGAAGCCAACGCGGAAGCCAAAGCCGAGCGCCGCGGAGGTCTCGGGCTCCCAGATGAGCGACGGGTCGTTGACGTGGAGCTTCTCGAGCGCGTCGCGCAGGTTCTCGTAGTCCTTGTTGTCAATCGGGAACAGGCCGGTGTACACCATGGGCTTGGCCTCGCGATAGCCCTCCAGAGGCGCGTCGCAGGGGTTGCCTGCGAGGGTGAGGGTATCGCCCACGTGCACGGCCTCGGGGTCCTTCAGGCCCGTGACCACAAAGCCGACCTCGCCCACGCCGAGCGCGTCGAGCGCAAACTCGGCGGGACGACGCACGCCGACGCCGTCGACGAGGAACTCCTCGCCGCCCTGCATCATGCGCAGATGGTCGCCCTTCTTGACCTGGCCGTCGAAAATGCGGACCGTGGCAACGACGCCGCGGTACTCGTCGAAATAGGAATCGAGGATGAGGGCCTTGAGCGGCTTGTTGGCGTCGCCCTTGGGCGGGCTCACCAGGAACACAATAGCCTCGAGCAGGTCATGAATGCCCTCACCCCTCTTTCCGGACACGCACACGGCGTCGTCGGCGGGGATGGCGAGCTCGTCCTCTATCTCGACCTTGACCTCCTCGGGATGCGCGGAGGGCAGGTCAATCTTGTTGATGGCCGGCACGATGTCCAGGTCGGCGTTCATCGCAAGGCTCGCGTTGGAGACCGTCTGCGCCTCGACGCCCTGCGTGGCGTCGACCACGAGGACCGCGCCCTCACATGCGGCGAGCGAGCGGGAGACCTCGTAGGTGAAGTCGACGTGGCCCGGCGTGTCGATGAGGTTGAACTGGTAGGTCTCACCATCGTCGGCGTCGTACATGACGCGGACGGCGTTGGACTTGATGGTGATGCCGCGCTCGCGCTCGATATCCATGGTGTCGAGCAGCTGCGACTCCATGTCGCGCTCCTCGACGGTGCGGGTGAGCTCGAGGATGCGGTCGGAAATCGTCGACTTGCCGTGGTCGATGTGCGCAACGATTGAGAAGTTGCGGATGTGGGAGGTATCAAAAGTATTCATGCTGACCATCTTACCTGAAATTGGCTGGGTCGGGTGCGTGTTTGCCGCTCGGTCAAGTCCTGCGCAAGACGAAGAGCACATTAAGTGCTCTTCTTTGCGTGCGGAACTTGTAGCGAACAAAGCCAAGCCGCCCGACCCTAAGGTTAACTTGACTGATGATAGCAAATACGACAAGCGAGATGCCTGCGACTTGCGGGCATCTCGCTTTATCTAAATAACGTGGTTGTGAATCAACCGCTATCTGTTATCCGCCCAAACATGGTCGGGTTTTCCAAGTGCCGCAGATTGCCGTGAAAGAGGAGCGACGCGTACTTTGGTACGCGAGCGACGGTTTGAACGGCAAGGTGCGGTGCTTGGGAAAGCCGCTTAGCGGTAGCTGACGCTTTGCTGGGAGTCCTTGACGACTACGTCGTGGGCGCCGCCTTCGACGATGGAGGTGGAGCTGACCAGCGTTAGGCGTGCCTTTTCCTGGAGCTCAGGGATCGATAGGGCACCGCAGTTGCACATCGTGGACTTAACCTTGTAGAGCGTGCCGCCCACGCCGTCCTTGAGGGAACCGGCGTAGGGAACGTAGGAGTCGACGCCCTCGACGAAGCTGAGCTTTGCGGCGCCGCCCAGGTCGTAACGCTGCCAGTTGCGTGCGCGCGCAGAACCCTCGCCCCAGTACTCCTTCATGTACTGGCCATTGACGTTGACGCGCTCGGTCGGGCTCTCGTCAAAGCGGGCGAAGTAACGACCCAGCATCATAAAGTCTGCACCCATGGCCAGGGCGAGCGTCATGTGGTAGTCGTAGACGATACCGCCGTCGGAGCACACGGGCACGTAGACGCCGGTCTCCTCGTAGTACTCGTCGCGAGCGCGGCAGACATCGATCAGCGCGGTGGCCTGGCCACGGCCGATGCCCTTGGTCTCGCGGGTGATGCAGATGGAACCGCCGCCGATACCGACCTTGATGAAGTCGGCACCGCAGTCGGCAAGGAAGCGGAAGCCCTCGGCGTCGACGACGTTGCCGGCACCGACCTTGACGTCCTCGCCGTAGTTGGCGCGGATCCACTCGATGGTGCGCTTCTGCCACTCGCTGAAGCCCTCGGAAGAGTCGATGCACAGGACATCGGCACCGGCCTCGATGAGCAGCGGCACGCGCTCGGCATAGTCGCGGGTGTTGATACCGGCACCAACCATGTAGCGCTTGTCGTTATCGAGCAGCTCGTTGGGGTTGGTCTTGTGGCTGTCGTAGTCCTTGCGGAAGACAATGCCCATGAGGTGATCGTTGTCGTCAACGATGGGCAGGGCGTTGAGCTTGTTGTCCCAGATGACGTCGTTGGCAACCTTGAGGCTGATGTTCTTGTCACCCACGATGAGCTGCTCACGCGGGGTCATGAACTCGGAGACCTTCGTCTGGTGGTCATCGCGACTGGGGCGATAGTCACGGCTGGTGACGATGCCCAGGAGCTTACCCTTGGGAGTGCCGTCGTCGGTGACCGGCATGGTGGAGTGACCGGTCTTCTCCTTGAGCTCGATGACCTGCTCCATGGTCATGTCGGGGGTCAGCGTGGAATCGGACTGAACGAAGCCGGCCTTGTGATCCTTGACGGCCTTGACCATAGCGGCCTCGGACTCGGCACTCTGAGAACCGTAAATGAAGGACAGGCCACCCTCGGTAGCGAGCGCGACACCCATATCGACGCCCGAGACGGACTGCATGATGGCGGAAACCATGGGGATGTTCAGGGTGATTGCCGGCTTCTCACCGCGCTTAAAGCGGGTTAGCGGCGTCTTAAGAGAGACGTTGTTGGGGATGCACTGCGAGGACGAGTAACCAGGGACCAGCAGATACTCCGAAAACGTGTGGGACTCACCGGGAAAGAACGTAGCCATGTTTCTCCTTTTTCCATGCGACCGGTCGGCTGCAGGCCTCGTAGGACCCAGCCCAACCTTGGGCGCCCAATACTGGGGAAGTATCTTAACGCACTTTGACTGCTACAATGCATGTTTTAAGAAGAGCACACGAGGGTTTGACGCAGGCTTTGCGTTTGCCCAGCAAACACTTTAGCGGGGAGACGTGGAGCACATGGAGTACAAGACGACGGCAAAGTTGGTCATTCAAGCGTGCGACAAAGATCTGCCGGGCGTGTTCGGCCACGGCTGCGTCTTACTGCTGCAGGGCATCGCCCGCGAGCACTCGCTCAACCGCGCCGCCAAGAGCATGGGCATGGCGTATTCCAAAGCGTGGCGTATTGTAAACGAGGCTGAAGGCCAGCTGGGCTGCAAGCTCATCGAACGCGACGGAGCCCGCGGATCCACGCTCACCCCCGCCGGAGAGCGCGCCATAGCGGTCTACGAGGAGCTGCAGGCGGGCATCAACAACGTCATCGCCACCAAAGCCAACGCCCTCATCGCCAGCATCAAAGAGTAGCCCATTTGGGACGGGGCCTTATAGCCACACAACCCCTTCTCATAAGTTGCGGTGAAATAGGGACTGTTTATACGATCAAAGCCGTAAATCAATCCATATTTCACCGCAACTCATGGAGTTGAGGATGATTTAGCTAGTTGCGAAGGGCGTTGTCTAGGGTGGCGGCCACGATCAAGGGGTCGTCGGTGCCAGCGAAGAGGCGGATGGTGCTCCCCTGCTTGCCGCGTGGAGCCGAAAGGCGCGTTGTTGCGCCGCCGGCGGGTGATGTGCGGAATTCGTCCGGCAGTATGCTGAAGAATTCGCCTGCGGTGCAGTCCATCAGGTCAAACTCTACTGCCGGGCCAAAACCGTGCTCCAGGATGCCGGTCGCGATGGCATGGTCGGGATGCGAGGTCAGCCCGGGATAGCGCACGTTGCGCACCATTTCGTTGGCGGACAAATACTCGGCCATTGCACGCGCGCGGTCGAAGTGCGCCTGCATGCGGACGTCGAGCGTGTCGAGCCCGTGCTCTAGAACCTCAGCCTCATCGGAGAACAAATCGAGCGCGGCCAATCCGCACCCATCGAGCAACGCATGCGCGCACTCGGCCGCAGCGTCCACGCGATGGCGCTTGAGCTGCGAGCGCGCGACCGAAGCGGCAACGAGCTTGCGCGGCGCCTTACCGGCACACGCGCGGTCGAGTGCCTCGAGCGACAGGACGGCACCCAGCCGCAGCGGATCGCAGCCAAAGACGTCAGCCACGGTGTTGTCCACAACCAGCAGTGCACGGGCCTCACGCGCCGCCCAACCCAGCGCGCGCAGACCGGGCACACGCAGACCAAACCCGCCGATAGAATTGACGAACCACCAAAGGTGCGGCACCTCG
>CABTZM010000149.1 GCA_902489295.1 uncultured Collinsella sp. | reverse complement strand
TCAGGATCCACTCGACGCTGGGCTACATGTCGCCGGTCGAGTTCAGGGAAGCGGGGCTGTCCCTCCCGGAATCGTCCAAATAGGTGTTGCCAATCCACCTACGCGTGCCTGCTCACCGTTCCCGGCATCGGCCCGAGGACCGCGGCGCAGCTCGCGGTGTCGGTCGACATCGGGAGGTTCCCGGACCACGACCACCTGGCCTCGTACTGCGGCATAGCCCCGAGGGTGAGGAGCTCCGGAACGTCGGTGAGGTCGGTCAGGGCGTCCAGGCGCGGCGACGCGAGGCTCAAGTCGCTGCTGATCTTCTCGTGCAACAGCCTGGTGAGGTCCTCGGGGCGCTACGGCGAGTACTACCGGGCCTGCAGGGCGCGGGGCATGGGGCACGGGCGGGCGCTCAAGGCCGTCGCGAGGAAGCGGCTCAGGGCGATATACGCCGTGATGCGCGACCGGGTGCCCTACCGGGAGTAGCCCCGACGGTTGACAAAACTATAGGAACACCCAACGGCTAACAAAGGGACTGTCGCTTTGTCACATTCTAGAGCGTTTGAAGCAGAGCGATGAAAAAGCGTACGCCCTGGAGGTAGGCGCGGCGGGTGATGCGCTCGTTGGTGCCGTGGACACCGCGCTCGCACTCGTCATCGTCTACCACAAAGGCCGAGAAGCGAATGCACTCGGGGCAAATGCGCTGGTAGTTGGCAGCATCGGTCGCGCCAATCACGGTCGAGGGAACGATACCGATAGGAGCTCCGCCCGCCGCTGATGATCCGTTTTCCTCCGTCCCCTCTGGATCACGGAAATAGCGGGCGGCGATGGCGCGGACGGTCTCGAGTCCCGGTCCGCCGATGCGCGGAGACGGCGAGGGTTCGGAGCTGCCAGGACCGAGCTCGATCTCGACACGGTCGGCGAGCCCCGCCTCGGCAACGGCGACGCGGCAGCAGGCCACGACATCGGCCACACTCGTGCCCTCGAGCATGCGGAAATTGATATTGGCCCACATATCCTGCGGCATCACGTTAGCACCGGTGCTACCGCCCTCGATTTGGGTCGGTGCACAGGTGGTGGTCACGAGCGGATAGAGCTTCTTGCTGGCAAGGCACTCGCGCACGATGGCGTCCTTGTTGGAGGCAATCTCGTCGGCCGTGCAGAGTCCCAGCTCGACGAGCTGTGCGACAAGCAGGTCCGTGACGCGCGTCGGCCATTCGATATCGCAGATTGCGGCGATGGCGCGGCCGAGCACCTCGAGCGACGTGCCGCCGTAGGGGTTGGAAGAATGTCCGCCCTCGCTACGCGTCCTCAACACGATATCGGCGTAGCCCTTCTCCGCGAGATCGGCATGCATAAGCCAGCCCTCGCCCGCGCCGTACTCGGCAGCCGGAACGATGCGGTAGTCGCCCTCGTCGATCAGGTACTCAAGCTCAATGCCGCGCTCCTCGAGCGCGCGGCCGATGGCGCCTGCGCCGTACTGCGTCGTCTCCTCGTCCTGACCAAAGGCCAGGAGCAGCGTGCGCTCGTGCTGCCAACCGTGCGCCAGCGCATACTCAACCGCCTCGAGAATACCTGCGACCTGGTCTTTCATGTCGATGGCACCGCGGCCCCAAATGTAGGCGTCGTCCACATGTCCGCTAAAGGGGGCGTGCGTCCAATCGGCCTCAGTACCCGGCACCACGGGGACCACGTCCATGTGACCCATGAGCATAACGGGCTTGAGGGCAGAGTCGGAGCCGGAAAGCGTCACCAGCAACGAATGATCGATGAGCTCAGCCTTACCCGCCGCAAATACGTGCGGCCAGGCCCGCTGCATATACGCGCGCAGGTCGTCGAACGGCTGCCAGTCCACCGCCTCGGCATCCATGCTCGAAATGGTCGGAAACGGCAGCACGCGGCCCAGGCGCTCGCACGCACCAGCCTCGTCTATATCGGCAAAATCATCCTCATGCGCAAAAAAGCGCCAAACCTCGGCCATGACATCCTTTCGATTGTGATGACGAGGGCCGCCCCACGGGAGCGGCCCTGCAACGTAAGTGTTTGCGGTCGGTTATTTGTCCTCGAGATAACGCGAGAGGAACTCGCGGGTGCGCTGGTGCTTGGGGTTGCCGAAGAGCTCGGCCGGTGCGGCATCCTCGAGCACCACGCCCTTGTCCATAAAGACCACGCGATCGGACACCGTGCGTGCAAAGGCCATCTCGTGCGTGACGACGACCATGGTCATGCCGTCGGCAGCGAGCTTGCGCATGACCTCGAGCACCTCGCCCACGATCTCGGGGTCGAGCGCCGAGGTCGGCTCGTCAAACAGCATGATCTGCGGATTCATGCACAGGGCACGAGCGATGGCCACGCGCTGCTTTTGACCACCGGACAGGCGACCCACGGCGGCGTGCGCGAACTTTTCGAGTCCCACGCTCGTCAGATGCTCCATCGCGACCTTCTCGGCCTCGACCTTGCTCATCTTTTTGAGCGTGACGGGCGCGAGCGTGCAGTTGTCGAGCACGTCCATGTTGTTGAACAGGTTGAAGCCCTGGAACACCATGCCGATGTCCTCGCGCAGTTTATTGATATTGCAGCGCTCGGCAGTAAGGTCCTGACCGTGGAACCAGATATGGCCGGCATCCGGAGTCTCGAGCAGGTTAAGGCAGCGCAGAAACGTCGACTTGCCCGAGCCCGAGGCGCCGATGATGGTGACGACCTCGCCGGGATTGACGGACAAGTCGATGCCCTTGAGTACCTCGAGTGAGCCAAAGCTCTTGCGCAGGCCCTCGACGCGGATAAGCGGCTCTTGGTTTTGCACGGCTGCCGCAGTGCCGGTAGTGGCGGTATCTGCCATGATGATTCTCCTCGTCTTAAGCCTAGTTAGAGCTGGGCAGCGTGGCCGGAGCCTCGGCGCCGAGCTTTTTGCCAAAGGCCTCGAGCAGGCGGCTCGCCACGAGCGTCAGGATCAGATAGACCACAAGCGCCACGCAGTAGACCTCCATCTGGCGGTAGTACACGCCGGCGACGGTGGTAGTAGCGTACATAAGGTCGAACACGCCGATGACCGAGAGCACCGACGAGTCCTTAATGTTGATGATGAGCTCGTTGGTGAGCGCCGGAATCGCGTTTTTAATGCCTTGGGGGAACACGACTTTGCGCATGGCCTGCCACTGCGACAGGCCCAGCGAGCGCGCTGCCTCGGCCTGGCCGGGATCGATGGACTCGATGCCGCCGCGCAGGACCTCCATCATGTAGGCGGTGGAGTTGAGCGAGATGGTGACGAGGCCGGCGGTGAAGGTACTCCAGATCTGGTTGGCCTGAGCGGTCTCGAAGCCCATGCCGCGCAAAACGGTAAAGCCCGCGTAATAGATGAGCAGGCCCTGGACCATCATGGGCGTGCCGCGCACGATGGTGGAGTAGATGGTCGCAAAGCCGCGGCCGATACTCTTAAAGAAGCGCACCAGGTCGTTGTCCACGCGGTCAAAGGTCTGAATACGCAGGAACACAAAGAGCAGCGCCAGGAAGAATGCGATGACGGTACCGAAGGTCGCAAGCGCGATGGTGATCTCGATACCGCGGATAAAGAAGTCGCCACTCTTGTAGGTCATGTAGACCAGGCTCGACAAAAAGTCGCTGGGGTTGGAATCCGAGACAATGCTCACCTGCACCAGGTCGATAAACGACATGACGCAACGGTCGATAAAGAAGATCGCCGCGATAGCGACCACAACATAGCTACCCAGGCGCGCGCCGCGGCGGAAACGCTCGGATGCGAACGGCGACTTTTCGCGATAGTCACTCCAGTGCATAAGCTTGGTGACAAGCGCCGCTGCCGACACGACAATCCAGGCCCAAAGAATCGCCCAAAGGCAATCCTGGAAGATACCGGTGGGGGCTAAGAAGCTCAGCGGTGTGGGGTTGCGCTGGCTAAACGCCAGGCCGAGCGCCGCGATGACGCTCGTGCCCAGGTATACATAACGGTGGTCGGCCTTGATAAAGGAGGCCAGACGGTTGATGGCTTTCATGCTGCCTCCCTATGCCGGCTGACGGTCGAGGCACGCGTCCCACATTTGGTCGCGCTCCTCTTGGCTAATGCCCTTGAGTGTCTTGTCGATGAGCTTAAGCAGTTTGTCCGATCCCTTGCGGCAACCGACATTCGCCGTGACCTCCTGCTTAAAGCCCTCGCCCTCGGCAAAGTGGATGGGGACGATACCGGGATTTTGGGCCATATAGCCCTTTTCGTTCTCAGTGTTGTAGGTCACGGCGTCGCACGTGCCCTGCAGCAGATTCGAGAACACCGTGGGGACCGAATCGACCGGGTTCTTGTGCACAACGCCCGGAATCTCGTCGATGACGGTATCGAGCATGGTGTCCTTTTGGCCGAGCACCGTGGCACCGCTGAAGTCGCTGAGCTTGGTGGCGTTTTGGTAGGGCGAGCCCTCTTTTACGAACAGGCCAAAGTAGCCAATGAAGTACGGGTCGGAAAAGCCGACGGACTCCTCGCGCTCGGGCGTGGCGCTCATGCCGGCGATGATGAGGTCAATCTGGCCGTTGTTGAGCGAGTCGATAAGGCCCGAGAAGCTCTGCTTGACGGCAACGGGCTCGCCGCCGAGAGCCTTGCAGACGATCTTGGCGATCTGCACGTCGTAGCCATCGGCATAGGCGCCCTGCACGTTGTCGATGGGGATCGTGAACTCGCTGGCCTCGGAAACCTGCCAGTTGTACGGGGCGTAGGCCGCCTCCATGCCGATGCGGATCTTATCCTTGCCGATCACAGAATCGGACAGGTCGTCGCGACCGCCGCCCGTCGTGGACTGAACTACTTCCAGCGTGGAGGGACGCTGGCAGCCGGCAAGTGCGCCGGCGACGACAGAAGCGCTCGCAGCGAGAGCGCTACCCAAAAAGATGCGACGGCTGCATACCGGCTGTGGATGCGCGTCGCGTTGATGGGGAGAATGCATAATCTGCCTTCCCTGTTGAATCGTATGCTGACGACTTAACAGGATATACGCCAGCGACCAGCAGCGCAGCACAAGCTCGAAAAATTAATAGACACACGGTAGTCATTGGGAGCGTCGATGTTTTGGCAATGCCAGCGGGCGCCACCCAGAGCGAACAAGTTAGCATGAAAAAGGCAAGGCATAGACCTTCTGGTCATGCC
>CABTZM010000148.1 GCA_902489295.1 uncultured Collinsella sp. | reverse complement strand
GGAGTGGCGGAATGGGCAGCCGGGCTGGCTTGAGTTGCTAGTGACCGCTTTTTGGTCATGCGGGTTAAAGCCCCGCCTCCGACACCATCGCATTTGAGAAGCCTCTTCGGAGGCTTTTTTGTTACCGATAGACGGTGAGGTCCACGATGGAAACGCTTGAGCGCAACGAGTGGGCAGACGTTGCCCAACTGGTCGAGATCACGAGCGATGCTGTCATCATCTGTGAGCTCGACGGAACCATTCTGCATGTGAATAACCGTTTGCTCGACCTGATGTGCGAGGATCGCGCTGACGTCATCGGCGGTGATGTCAAAGACGTTCTGTACTCGTCTGCCTTTGAGCGCGCGACCGAACATCGTCTGCCGTTTGAGACCGATGGCTCCGAGAGCGAGCTGATGCTCAAGCTGAGCGACGGATCTTTTATTCCCGTCTTGGTTCGCGCGGGTTCCGTTACGCCTCCGCGTATCTTCGGACGTCGTGCACCGCGTGTCCTGGTGGCGCTTCACAGCATCGAAGAGCAGTATTCCCACGATCGTCAGCTCAAACGTGCGCTATCGGAGCTTAGGGTGGCGAATAAACGCCTTTCGGGTACCCTTTCGGTCATTATGAGTACCGTGGGCTCCGATGAGCTCCCCAGCTTGCTCGATACCGTTTTGAATCAGCTCGTTGGAACGCTCGATGCCTCCGGTGCGGCTATCTATTTTTCCGAGAGCGGCGGCTTTAAGCTCCGTGGTGTTTCTAAGGAGCTTGAGGACAGCTATCTGCCCGAGTTTATGCCGTACGGCGCGGGCATTCCGACCTACGTGCTTCGCGAGTCGCGTGCCTGTCGCCTGTCGATTCAGCAGGACCTTGAGGGCGACCGGGTTGCTTCGGGTATGTTCATGGATTTGGACAATCGTTCCAAGCACTTGCTGCGCGTGCAGGATATGCCCCCGTATCGCAGCGAGATCTGTCTTCCCGTGTTTTACGGCACGCAGGTCCTTGGCGTGTTGGAAGTTGGCTGGAAACGCCCCCAGGCGCCACTTGCCTATGACGTTAACGTGCTCGAGGTCATTTGCGATTACCTGTCTATTCAGCTGGTCGGCATGGCGTCGAGCTTACGTTCGCGCCGCACGGCGGAGCTCGGTCGCTCACTCAATTTGCTGCGCGACGAACTGTTTACCTATCTCGATGATCCTGTTGCCGCTTCGCGAGCGGTGTCGACGGAAATCTGCGCGGTGCTCAATTGTTATTTCTGCCCCGTGGAATATGATGCGGGCCTCGAAACCTATGTCATCGATTTTGAGGGTGGCAGTCGTGTGGCGCTGCCGGACGATCCGGAGTCACTCTTCTTTTCTGTCACGGCGCCAGCAGCGCGCCTGGGGGCAGCCCCCGACGGGTTTGAGACTTCGGTGTTGGGCGGGACGAGCGCTGACGATCTCAAGCACGTGCGCCTTACACGTGTGGACGAATCCACGTCTATGGGTGCATGGTTGAGGGCCCACGGCCTACCGTGTCAGGGACTTTATGTCGACTCCGGCATCGAAGCGGGGCGCTACCACTCGGAAGCGGATGGCAAACGAAGCAACGATGCGATCGTTCCCGCTGATATCGCCAAGGGGCCGACGAGACGCGCTTTGCTACTCCGCGATGGCAGCCAAGAACCAATTGACGACCTTGAATACGACTACCTGGTGCATCTGGCGCATGACTTTGAGCTGATCTATGAGGGCGAATCTCAAAAGCGCGAAGAGCGTCATATCGCTCAGACGCTTCAGATTGGCATGAGAAATTCGCTTGGTGACGTTCCGGGCATTGCAACCGATTCGGTATACCTATCGGCAACGAATTCTGCGTTGGTCGGCGGTGACTTCTATACGCTTGTCCGACTTCCCGACGATTGCGCCGTTATGATTTTGGGCGATGTATCCGGCAAGGGAATCGAGGCGGCGTCGATGTCGGCGCTCGTCAAGACGGCGCTGACGGCCTATGCCTGGGAGGGTGCGGGGCCTGCCCGTATGGCACGCTCGCTCAATAGCATGCTCATGGGCTTTTCGAGGGTCGAGACGTTTGTGACGGCGTTTATCGCCAAGATCGATCTTAAGGCGGGCCGCGCTACCTATTGCTCGGCGGGACATCCTCCCACTATGGTCATTAAGCCGTCGTCGACGCCGCTTGGCGGCGGCGAGACCTGCGGGGGAGAAGTGGAGCTCCTTGGATGCCAATCGGGCGTAATCGGTGCCTTTGAGAGCATGGTGTACGAGACGGGCGTGTTTACGTTCGCTCCTGGTGACATGCTATTTATGTATACCGACGGAACAATCGAAGCACGTGATCGCTCGGGTGCTTTCTTTGGTGAGCAGCGCCTTCGTGACCTTCTGCTCTCTGTCTCGGGTGAGGGCGTATCGGGAATCTGCGGTAAGGTCTTGGGCGAGCTTGATCGCTTTACCGAGTCGGCGCTGGACGATGACATCGCGCTGGTCTCCCTTGAGTTTTTACGGGGTCGCTCGTAGGTCACGACGCCTGACGGGCAAAATCTGCGCGGTTGCAGATACGTGTGCATCGAGCGAGCTCTTTTGGGGAACCATGGTCGTATGAATGAGTGGAATGACATAGCGGTTTTGACGCCACCGGGCGATATCGACATCGCCTCGGTGCCCGCACTGCGCCGACGGTTGGATAATTTGATCGACCGGGGCGTGCGTCGTGTTGTCATCAATTGCCAGGCCGTGGGCTTTATCGACTCGACGGGTTTGGCGTTTTTGCTTACACGTGCTAGAGAGCTTATGAGGCATGAGGGACTGCTTTCGCTCGTTAACGCCTCCGATGGGGTCGTTCGCTTTTTGGAAATTGCCCGACTTGTCGACATCCTGCATGTCGCGGGCCCGGCGCGGGAGTCGATTCCCGCCATTCCGGTGGGGGAGTTGCCGCGATGGAGCAAGAGCGTCGAAGTGCAGCGAGGCATCGAGAATCTCCCGTATTATCGGCACCGTGTGGCCGAGCTCCTCGAATCGCTTCCCCTGAGGCGTGATGAGCGCTATGACGTCGCATTGGCGTTGGGGGAGGCATTGGGTAACGCATATGACCATGCGGGCGGTGTTGGCTGCATCCTGACGGTTCAGGCCTATGGGGACCGCGTTGTGCTCGAGGTGCTTGATCGGGGCGCTGGCTATTCTATCGATGGGGCGAGCGAGCCGGTGGCTTCTGAGGAGCGCGGGCGAGGTATCAAGCTTATGCGCACGCTCGTCGATAATGTGGAAGTTGCCCGTCGTACGGATGGCGCCGGCACGCGCGTTCGGATGGTGAAGTTGTTTAGCTCGGCATTGGAATCGTGCGCTTAGCGCTTTGGCTTGACGTTATCCACCTGCGCGAACTTGCATTGAACAATTTTTTTGAAAAAAGTACTTGCGTCTTTTGGGCAACTCGCGTAAATTAATAACCCGCAAGCGGACATGGCTCAGTTGGTAGAGCACAACCTTGCCAAGGTTGGGGTCGCGGGTTCGAGCCCCGTTGTCCGCTCCATTGCATTTCCGGACCGTCTCAAGCGGTCCTTTTTCGGCGAAGTGGCCAAGTGGTAAGGCAGAGGCCTGCAAAGCCTTTACCCCCGGTTCGAATCCGGGCTTCGCCTCCAGGCAACATCCGGGCGCTCCGGCGCCCGTTTTGTTTTACATATGCGGACATGGCTCAGTTGGTAGAGCACAACCTTGCCAAGGTTGGGGTCGCGGGTTCGAGCCCCGTTGTCCGCTCCAAGCGCAACAGCCCGGCTACTACGGTAGCCGGGCTTTTTCGTACCCATCGCCTGGGCTCGAACTTTTTTGGTTGATTTTCAATCTCAACGCAACAGCCTGAACGGACCCCGCGTTTCCGCAGCTAGCGCAACGCGGAAATAGCTCCCGGCACCTGGCCATCACTTCGTTTCCGCAGGTGGAGGGGCTGTGGAGTCCGGCGCCCCCATGCCGCCGCCGCATGCTCCGCCAGCCCGCCGCGCAGCCGTTCCGGACTCAGCGCAACGGGCCCTCCGGCCCATGTCCCGGCCCGCCGCCTATCCCGCCAGCGGCCCCTCGCCCCTCGCGGCCCTGGCCCTTTCGATGCAGCCGGGCGTGAGGTCGAGCTCGCCGGGCGCCAGCTCCTCTATCCCGAACGCGTCCATGAGGGCGGAGGCGTCCTCCCCGAGGGCCATCCGCAGCACGCGCGCCGGCGTCAGGAACCCGAGCGCCCCCCTCGGTTCGGAGTTCACCTGCGACATGAGCAGCGCGCAGTCCGCCGCCGTCAGCCGGTCGAACCTGGCCCCGGCGCCCTTGGGCAGCAGCTTCCTGATCTCCACGTGGTTCTTCTCGCACGCGCCCTTCTGCTGGCTCTGCCGGGGGTCGCAGTAGAAGAGCCTGGTCTCGCCGTCCCGCTCGCCGAGCAGCGCCGCGATGGCGCCCTCGTCGGCGAACTCGCTCCCGTTGTCGGTGAGCACGGCGCCGAAGGCGCGCCTCGCGCCGTCCTCGCCGAGGACCCCGCGCAGGGAGGAGAGCGCCGCCAGGACCGAGGCGCACGTGCCGTCCGGCAGCGGCAGGGCCAGCTGGAAGCGGCTCGGGCGGTGCAGGAGCGTGAGGAGCCTGGCGGAGTCGCCCCTGGAGCCCTCGACGGTGTCCATCTCCCAGGCCGCGGCGCAGGCGTCCTCGCCGAGCGCGAGGAACGACGCGTGCGACCTGCGCGCCGAGTGGGACGTCGCCCTCTTCGGGGCCCGGCGCGACCTCGGCCTGTAGCCGACCTTGCGCCTGAGCTCCATGTTCGTCATGCCGTCGTAGCCGGCGTCCACCCACCTGTAGACGGTGGAGGCGCTGAGCCCGGGGGTCGTCGCCGCTATCTGCTGCGGGGAGAGCCCGCGCGCGAGCCCGTCCCTGATGGCCGCGAGCTTGGCGGCGGCGCCCTCCTCGGTCTCGTCGATCCCGGACCTGCTCGCCGAGAGCTCGGCGTCGGCCGCCTCCTGCGCCCTCCTGGCGCTGTAGAACACCCTGGGCCTCCTCGAGCAGCCGTAGCCCCTCCTGTGCGAGCAGCCGTTGCTGTTAGCGTCAATCTATTTTTCACCAGTTTCGCTAAGCAGGCGCACCGTTCGCGCAAAGGCGGTTTCACCGGTTGCGCTAACGTATTTTCACCGATTCCGGTCACGGCTTGACGGGG
>CABTZM010000147.1 GCA_902489295.1 uncultured Collinsella sp. | reverse complement strand
TATGCCGTCTTCTGCCTGAATAGAGTTCTTGTTGCACACGACGACCAAGATTGGAGCGGTCTTTATGGAAAACACCACCACGAGCCCCGATGTCCTCGAACGCTTTTTGCGCTACGTCCAGATCAACACGCAGTCCGAGGATGCAAACTGCGACCAGGTACCCTCGAGCGCCGTTCAGTTTGACCTTGCCAACGTGCTGGCTGAAGAGCTGCGCGAGCTTGGTGCGGAAGATGCCCACGTGACCGAGCACGCCTATGTCTGCGCGCATATCCCCGCAAGTGCGGGCGCTGAGGACAAGCCCGCCCTGGGCCTGATCGCCCATCTCGACACCACCGAAGTTGCACCGGGCGCCGGCGTGAAGCCGCACATCGTGCACTACGAAGGCGGCAACCTGGTCTGCGGCACGGTTGACGGTAAACCCGTTACCATGAGTACCGCCAAGCTTCCCGCCCTGAATGACCTCGCGGGTGAGGACCTGGTCTGCAGCGACGGCACCACGCTGCTGGGCGCAGACGACAAGGCAGGCGTCGCCGAGATCATGTCGCTTGTCGCGCGTATCGCTCAGGACCCTTCTCTGCCCCATCCCGCACTCGGCATTTGCTTCTGCCCTGACGAGGAGATCGGCCACGGAGCCGAGCTGTTGGATATCGATACCTTTGGCTGCAAGTACGCCTACACGGTCGACGGCGGCCCCATCGGCGAGCTGGAGTGGGAGTGCTTTAACGCCGCCGAGGCGACCATCCGCTTTGAGGGCCAGTCCATCCACCCGGGCGACGCCAAGGGCCGTATGGTCAACGCAGGCAATCTGTTCTGCGACTTCAACGCGTTGCTCCCCTACGTGCAGCGCCCGGAGTATACGGAAGGCTACGAGGGCTTTTATCACCTTGAGGGTGTATCTGCGACCGTCGATCACGCCACGGCGCGCTATATCGTCCGCGACCATGACGCCGCCAAGTTCCAGCAGAAACTCGACCTTATTGATGCCGCCGCCTCGATGCTCAACCAGCGTCTGGGTGAGGAGCGCGTAACGGTCGAGATTAAGCAGCAGTATCGAAATATGGCCGAAATCGTTCGTGACTATCCCGAGCTTATTGATGTTGCCAAGGAAGCCTACCTTGCCTGCGGCGTTGAGCCCCAAGTGCTGCCGATTCGCGGCGGCACCGACGGCGCGCAGCTGTCGTTCCGCGGTCTGCCCTGCCCCAACCTTTCCACCGGCGGCTATTGCTATCACGGCGTCAACGAGTTCGTCCCGGTCAGTTCGCTCGTCAAGATGACCGACGTGCTCCAGGAACTCGTCGCCCGCTTCGCATAAGCCCGGCCGCACAAGCCTAAACGACAAACCGCCCCGTCCTCTACAGAGAACAGGGCGGTTTTTGCTGCAAGGGGAGTAATCAGCATCGCAGGTTGAGCCAACGTCAGCGAGCGACGTCCAAGGAGAACAAGTTGGCATGAAAAAGGCAGGGCATTGACCTTCTGGTCATGCCCTGCCTTTTGAATGACAAATTGTCGCCTTGGGCGGCGCGCAGCGTCGAGCCGTTACGGCGTTTGGTAAAACGCCGTAACTTAGTAGTTGGCATCGTAGCCGTTGCCGTCGCCGGTCGGCTCTTCGTAGTAGTCCGAATCGCTCGAATCGCTTGAGTCATCGGAATCGTCAGAGCTGACCGATGAGGTTGCGGTACCGTTTGCGTAGTCGTCAGACGTGTTGTTGTTCAGGTCGCCGATCGTAGAGCTGGAACCGTCGGAAAGACCCATGGTGTTGGGACCCTTGGGATCCTTGCCGGCATCGACGCGCTCCATCATTTCCTTGAGTTCGTCCTCGTAGACAAAGACGTAGCTCACACCGTCGATCATGGTGCTGTCGTCGGCGTACGAGGGCAGGTTGGCCGAGTAGATACCGTCGACATCCATACCACGCATGGCATTGACCGTAGCCACGATATCCTGAACGCTCATATCGGTTACGAGCATATCGGACAGCGAATTAACCAGGCCAAAGATCTTCGTGGCATCGAAGTTATTGAGAATCTGGTTGGCAAGGGCGCCAAGCACCTGACGCTGGTGGCGCATGCGCGTGTAATCGCCGTCGGCATAGGTGTAGCGGCAGCGGGCATAGGTAAGGGCGGTGGCACCGTCCATATGCTGCTGGCCAGCGGTAATCTTAATATCCAGGTGCTCGGGGTCGTCAACATCATCGGTTGCGTTAATGTCGATACCGCCAACCGAATCAATCAGCGCCTGCATACCGTCGAAGCTGACCTCGGCATAGTGGGAAATCTGAACACCGCACAGCTCGTTGACCGCCTCGACCATGGCTTCGGCGCCGCCAACGGTATGGCAGGCGTTGATCTTCATGGTCTCGCCCTTGTACTCGACCTTGGTGTCGCGCGGAACGGAAATGAGCGTCGCCTGCTTTTGCGTAGGGTCGATGCGTGCCAGGATAATCGAGTCGGCACGATACGTATCCTCGCCCGGACGGCCGTCGGTACCAAGAAGCAGCACGTAGAACGGATCCTTTGCCTCATCGGTGTCAACCAGAACCCGACGCAGATTGTCGGTAATGACATTAGAATCGCCGAGCTTGCCCATAATGGTGGCAAACCACAGGCCGGCAGCGGTAGTGGCACTCAACAGCACGCCAAGCACGACAATGAGCGCGACGTGACGAATCGTGTGGCTACGACGACGTTGGCGAGCGCGCTCGGAATAGCGAGCCACGTTATCGCGACTGTAGATCTTGGCCTGCGCACCAGTTGAGGGTCTTCGGGTGGTGGTATCTGCGAGGGGCTTTTTATTAAACATAGGCAACCTGTATTAGTAGATGACGGGATCGGGGACGGTAGCATGCTCGACATGCGCGCCGAGCGCCTGCAGCTTTTCGACAAACTGCTCGTAGCCGCGCTTGATGTGATGGATAGCCGAAACCTCGGTCGTCCCGTCGGCGATCAAGCCCGCTACGACGAGGGCCGCTCCGCCGCGCAGATCGGGCGAGGTAACCTGTGCACCCGAGAAGCCCTTGACGCCATGAATCATGGCATGATGGCTCTCGATACGAATGTCGGCACCCATGCGCACCAGCTCAGAGGCAAACATAAAGCGATTCTCGAAGATGTTTTCGGTAATAACAGAACTGCCGTCGGCAAGGGCGGAGAGCACCATAATCTGCGCCTGCATGTCGGTCGGGAAACCGGGGAACGGAAGCGTCTGGATGTCGACCGGCTTGATACGCTCGGCACGGCTCACATGGACGCCATCCTCGACGCGCTCGCAGTCGATACCCATGAGCTCCATCTTCTTGAGCACCATGCCCAAGTGAATGGGGCAAAAGCCCGTGACATCGACACCGCGATCGTCGGCCATCAACGCACCGGCAACGATAAAGGTACCGGCCTCGATGCGGTCGCCCACCACGCGATGGATAACGGGATGGAGCTCTTCCACGCCTTCGATAGTCACGACGGGCGTACCGGCGCCAACAATCTTGGCGCCCATCTCGTTGAGCATGTTAGCGAGATCGACGATCTCGGGCTCGCGGGCGGCATTGTCGATAACCGTGGTGCCCTGTGCGCGCACAGAGGCCATGATGAGATTCTCGGTCGCACCGACGCTGGCGAACTCGAGCGTGACGGTGGTACCGCGCAGACCTTGGGGCGCATTAGCGTTGATGTAACCGTGGGCGGTATCGAACTCAACGCCCAGGGCCTCGAGACCCAGAATGTGCATATCGATCTTGCGAGCACCCAGGTTGCAGCCGCCCGGCATGGCAATCTTGGCGCGATGGAAGCGGCCCAGCAAGGGTCCCATGACGGCGGTGGAAGCACGCATCTTGGCAACGAGCTCGTAGGGGGCCTCCCAAGAATCGACCTGAGAGGTATCAATCTCGAGCGTGTGCTCGTCGAGAACATCGATCGTAGCGCCCATGCCCTTGAGCACCTTGCCCATCACGTGAACATCGGAAATATCGGGCACGTTCTGCAGCGTCGTCTTGCCCGGCGCCAGAAGCGTTGCCGCCATGAGTTTGAGCGCGGAGTTCTTGGCACCCGAGACGGGCACGGAGCCTCCGATGGCGTGGCCACCCTCAACGCGGATAATATCCAAGGTCTACCCTTTCAAAAAGCATGCCCGGGGTGGCTGGGCCATCCCGGGCATGATGTGTTCGCAAATGGTCGAACGCTAAATCGTTTGACTATTGGGCAAGCTTGAGCTTACACCATGCGATTTCATTATAGAGGTAGGCGCGGCGTGCATCATCCTCCGACAAATTACCCAGCTTCTCTTCAAAACCTTGAATATCAGCTTTAAGCTTGTCGGCATCGACGGTCGCCAAATCGCAAGCGCGCTCGGCGAGAACGGTCACGACATCGTCCGCAACCTGGGCATAGCCGCCGGCCACGGCAAACGTGTGGTCGACAGTGCCCATGGCCTTATCGGAAACGCGAACGTAACCGCGGTCGATCGTGCAGATCTCGCTGGAGTGAGCAGGCAGGACGCCAAACTCGCCATCCGTGGACGGAATCGACACAAACGCAGCGTCGCCCTCATAGGCGCAGCTCACGGGGCACACGATGCGGATACGCATAACCTACTTCTCCCCCATCTTGCGGGCGCGCTCGCGCACGTCCTCAATCGTGGAAGCATAGCGGAAAGCCTGCTCGGGCAGGTCATCGGCCTTGCCGTCGACAATCTCGGCGAAAGAGCGGACGGTATCCTCGACGCGGACGTAGACACCGGGGTTGCCGGTGAACTTCTCGGCGACGTGGAAGGACTGCGAGAGGAACTGCTGAATCTTACGGGCACGGTTGACCGTAAGGCGCTGCTCCTCGGACAGCTCGTCCATACCCAGAATGGCGATGATGTCCTGAAGGTCGGAGTACTCCTGCAGGAGCTCCTGGACCTTGACGGCGACACGGTAGTGCTCCTCGCCGACGATCGAGGGATCAAGAGCGTCGGAGGAAGACGCGAGCGGGTCGATAGCCGGGAACAGGCCGAGCGACGAAATGCTACGCGAAAGAACCGTGGTGGCGTCGAGGTGCGTAAACGTCGTGGCAGGCGCCGGGTCGGTCAGGTCGTCTGCGGGGACGTAGACAGCCTGGACGGAGGTAATGGAGCCCGTCTTGGTCGAGGTAATGCGCTCCTGGAGGTCGCCCATCTCGGTTGCCAGCGTGGGCTGGTAACCAACGGCGGACGG
>CABTZM010000146.1 GCA_902489295.1 uncultured Collinsella sp. | reverse complement strand
GTGGTTTCTGTTTTTTTGTACTACAAAAACAAAAAAAAAAAAAAAGAAGGGGGGGGTTGTTTTTTGTGCCCTTCCCCGGCGTTTTGCTATTCGTTTGGTTCTTCGACTTTATCGATGGTCCAAGTGGCTCCGAGGCCTCCGGTGGTGTTGCGGCGGATGCGCACGGTGACTTCGTGGCGCTCGCCGGCCTGCGTGTAGCGCAGGGGGAAGACTGCGCGGTTTCGCGCGGCCTCGATGGTGCCGCGTTCGCGGGCGATCCAGTAGTACTCGCCGACGATGCCGAGCGTGTCGGCGCCGTAGGGGAGATAGGTCGACAGCTGGTGTAGCAACGGGCCGGGGCAGAAGACCTCGGTTGCGAAATCGACGGGGAAGTCCTCGGGGATGGTCGGTGCTGTGGATGCGGGGGCCGGTGCTGCTGCGGGTACCGAAGCCGGTACCGGTGCGGGAATTTGGTCATAGACAGGTGCGGATGCGGACTCGATGACGGGTGCAGACTCGGGCGCCGGCTCTGGCTTAACTGCGGAATCTGTCGGTTCCACGGAGACGGATGTGTCTTCAGTCTCGGTTTTGGCATCGGCTTGCGGGGCGTCCTCCGCCTCGACAGACGGCTTTGCCTCGATGGGCGTGGATGCCATGGTGGTGATGCCGGCGTTGGCGTTCTCGGGATCATAGACGACCGTGAGCGAGATGGCGGGCTGCGGCGTCTCGGGCTCCGGCGCCGACTCGGTAGCGCCTTGATCGTCGGGCTCGTCGGACTGATCGTCCTCAGCCTCGTCGCCAAAGACATCGCTGTTTTGGAACGCAGGCGTCTCAGGCTGGTCAGCGGCTTCTTCGGTTGTCGACTTGGGAGCCTCGTCGAGCTCCGCAGTGGCTTCCTGCTCGGATATGACTTTGGAATCGGTCGTGGCGGCGATTTCGGTTTCGGCTTCTGCTGTTACCTCAATAGCGACTTCGATCTCTGCCTCGGGCTCGGGTTCCGGCGCGGCTTCAACCATGGCTTCGGGCTCGGGACGCTTAACGTGCTTAGGGCGCACGGCCTTGAGGTCCTTCTCGCCGCGCTTTTTCTTTTTGTAGGACTGCTTGGCTCCCTTGGCTGCCTTGGGCTTGTCCTCGCCCTTGGCAAGGGCGGCATCCCAGGTATCGTTGGCGATGACGGTGGCATACAGGCGACCGCCCTTAAAGACGGTCAGTCTAATGCAGTCGTCGAGCTCCTCGAGCAGCTCGCGCGTGGACTCGAAGCCCAGGTCATAAGCGGTCATGTCGCCGGCGGCGAGCGCCTCCTCGACCTGCGTCATAAACGTTTGCTTGCCGCACCCAATCGCGTCGCGCAGCAGACGATACAGATAGATGTGGTTGCCCAGCGATAGCGTGGGCGTAACTATTGTCTTGCTCATGGCAAATCTCCTCTATACACACCAAAGCATCTTACCATCGCACGGGCCTTGCCATCTCGTCGCCCAAGGTAAACGGGCGCGACCGTTGCCGGTTCGCGCCCGTTATGCAGGTCGGTTATCTATGAGAGACAAACGTGCTTAGTTGCCCGATGCCGTGTCTTGGCTCGAGCTGTCTGATGCCGTGCCGGAAGCGGTTCCGCTCGAGCTGTTGGTGTTGCTATTGTCGGTAGATCCCGTGCCCGATGCATTGCCGCTCGTCTGGTCGCCTGTGCTCGGTTGAGAGCCGTCAGTCGTTTGGCTTGAGTCGGTCGTGCTGGATTGCGTGCCGCCGCTGTTCGCAGAGGAATCAGCGCTCTGCGACTGATCGGGGGTGTTCGAGGACGAGTCGGTGGATGAGGAGGCGCCCTGCGAGTCGTCCTGCTGGCTTTGCGATTGACCGGTGTTATCCGCGTCGTGCTCGGTCGTGCGCGACGAAAGGATTGGCTCGGGGCGCTCGCCCAGACCCTCACCGGCGGTGGTTATAAGGATGGCGCCGGTGCAGGCGATGACCGCGACGATGGCGATGGCGATCGAGAAGACGATGACCTTCTTTTGCGTCTGGCTGCGCTCTGCCGCGGCCTTGGCGCGCAGGCTGTTAGGGGCGACGCGCGCCGTGGTCGCACGCCCCGCAACCTGGCGCATCTCCTGCGTAGTCGCGGCGCCGCCCAGGTGCTCCTCGGCATTAAGCTCAACGGGCTCATAGGCGCCGGCGGGGTAGTCGACGTCGGCGTGCGTACCTTTGAGGGCTTTGGCGCTGGCAGAGATAAAGTGGCGGTAGACCTGCGAGGACACAACGGTGATGACCGAGCTCACGGCGGCGCCAATTACTGAACCAGCGATACCAATCTTGGAAGCAAGCGCGACGCTTGTGGCGGCAGCTGCGGCGCCGGCGATGATCTGGGGAATGGAAATGTCGTCGAACAGGCCCTTTTTGGGCGCGATGGCCATGGTCTGTCCAATGGAATGGTTCTCGTGTACGCCGTTGTTGAGCGATGCCGGCGTCATGACGCGCGTGCGCGGCGCGTCGGTGTACTTGGTTGTCATACGGGGTCCTCCCGGTGTAAATCTGCTTCGTTTCGTGTAGCCATCAGGGTACCCACCAGATGTGAATCGTACGTGACATTTAACAGATACCATCAACTCATCAATTGCTCACCAAGTTGGTGGGATGCGGTTCCACCCGGCGGTTGAACTACAATAGGGCTTGCTAATTGTGTTGAATAGCGTTTACGCACGGGAGCATTCTTATGAATCTTCACCTTTTTCAGTCTGATGGCTTTTTGCGTGTGGCGGCGGCCTCGCCGCGGATTCGCGTGGCCGATGTCGAGGGCAATGCCGAGGTTGCGCTGGCGGCTGTTCGCGATGCTGCCGGGCGTGGCGTTCGCGCGCTGGTACTGCCCGAGCTTAACCTGACCGGCTATACCGCGGCCGATCTGTTCCATAACCGCACGCTGCTGCATGCCTGCGAAGCAGCGCTGGTGCACATCCTCGATGAAACCCGTGAGCTGCCGATCGTCTTTACCGTTGGCTTGCCCGTTGCGGTGGCTGAAAACATCTACAACTGCGCCGCCGTGTGCTGTGCGGGTGAGCTTTTGGGTCTTACGGCTAAGAAGTATCTGCCCAACTATGGCGAGTTCTATGAGCGTCGCTGGTTTGCTCCGTCGCCTGCGGATCCCGTGTGGGTTGAATTTGCCGGTCAGGGTCCGGTTCCGCTGGGTTCGGGGCTTGTCTACCGCTGCTGTGATGAGGGTGCCGAGGATATGGTGCTGGGCGTTGAAGTCTGCGAGGACCTGTGGGTGCCGGCGCCCCCTTCGACCGAGATGGCGCTTGCCGGTGCGACGGTGATCCTCAATCCGTCGGCTTCGGACGAGATTATCGGTAAGGCGGATTACCGCCGCAGCCTCATCTCTAACCAGAGCGCACGCCTGTACTGCGCCTATGCCTACGCGGACGCGAGCGAGGGCGAGTCCACGACCGACATGGTCTTTGCGGGCGAGAACCTTATCTACGAAAATGGCTCCAAGCTCGCCGCCACCAAACTGCTTGCCTGCGATATGGCCATCGCCGACGTTGACCTTGACCGCCTGGTTGCCGAGCGCCGTCGCTCGACGACGTGGGCGCGCACCGACGATGCGCCGGAGGCCACGACCGTTGAGTTTTCGTTTGAGGGCGTGCTGGCCGAAGAACCTGTCCTGCGCGATGCCTGCGATATCGACCGCGTTTTCCCGCGCGCGCCCTTTGTGCCGGCCGACCACGGCGACTTGGCCGAGCGCTGCGAGACGATCCTCGATCTGCAGACTGCGGGCCTCAAGACCCGCCTTGCCCACACGGGTACCAAGGCTGCGGTTATCGGCCTTTCGGGCGGCTTGGACTCCACGCTAGCGCTGCTTGTGACCGTGCGTGCCTTCGATGCACTGGGGCTGCCGCGCACTGGTATCACAGCCGTGTCCATGCCCGGCTTCGGCACGACGCATCGCACCAAGTCGAATGCCGAGTCGCTCGCTCGCGACCTGGGTGTGAGCTTCCGCGAGGTTTCGATCCACGCGGCTGTGGAGCAGCACTTCAAGGACATTGAGCATGATCCAGCTGTGCAGGACGTGACCTACGAGAACAGCCAGGCGCGCGAGCGTACGCAGATTCTGATGGATCTGGCCAACCAGGCTGGCGGTTTTGTCATTGGCACGGGCGACCTGTCGGAGCTGGCGCTCGGCTGGGCTACCTATAACGGCGACCACATGAGCATGTACGCCGTCAACGCGAGCGTGCCCAAGACGCTTGTGCGCCATCTGGTACGCTATGCCGCCGATGTCTTTGGCGGGCGCATTGCCGAGGTCTTGCTCGATATCCTCGATACGCCGGTGTCCCCCGAGCTTCTGCCGCCCACGGGCGACGGCGAGATTGCGCAGAAGACCGAGGATTTGGTGGGCCCGTACGAGTTGCACGACTACTTCCTCTACTACCTGCTGCGTTTTGGCTTTGAGCCGGGCAAGATCTACCGCATGGCGCTCAAGAGCTTCGAGGGCGTCTACGACGCCAAGACCGTCCACACGTGGCTACGTACGTTCTACCGTCGCTTCTTTGCCCAGCAGTTTAAGCGCAGCTGCCTGCCCGATGGTCCCAAGGTGGGCTCGGTGACGCTCAGCCCGCGCGGCGATTGGCGTATGCCGAGTGACGCTAGCTCGCGTCTGTGGCTTGCGCAGATCGACGCGCTCAATCCAGTTGACTAAGGTTGGCTAAATTGAACCAATACGGGGGTTGCAAGCGTTACACTTTTGCAATCTGATGGCCCGTATCGCGCGGCGCTCTTGTCGGAGCGCCGCGTTTTTCATATCGAAAGGTGGCACCATGCAGGCATCGCAGCGTCTCGACCGCTTTGGCGCGGAGGTCTTCGCCTCGCTCAACAACAAGCTTCTCGCGCTGAAGGCTCAGGGCAAGACCATTTACAACATGAGCGTGGGCACGCCCGACTTTAAGCCGTACGACCACGTGGTCGAGGCGCTCACGCAGGCAGCCCAAGATCCCGAGATGTGGAAGTATGCCCTGCGCGACCTGCCCGAACTCAAGCAAGCCGTGTGCGATTACTATGAGCGTCGCTTTGGCGTTTCGGGCATTACGCCGTCTATGGTGCAGTCGTGCAACGGCACGCAGGAGGGCGTGGGCCATTTGGGCCTGGCCCTGCTCGATCCGGGTGACACCATTCTGGTTCCCGATCCGTGCTACCCGGTCTTTGAGGCGGGTGCCAAGATCGCCGATGCCAAGCTCGAATACTATCCGCTGGTTGCCGAGCATAATTACCTGCCCTATGTGGCGGGG
>CABTZM010000145.1 GCA_902489295.1 uncultured Collinsella sp. | reverse complement strand
GGCCTGAAGGAGGCCAAGGAGGTCGTCGAGGGCGCTCCCAAGGCTGTTCTCGAGGGTGCCAAGAAGGAGGACGCCGAGGCTGCCAAGGAGAAGCTCGAGGCTGCTGGCGCTGCTGTCACCCTCAAGTAATCAGGCTTTCTCGCCAGATTCCTTTGCAGACGGGGTTCGCATTGCGAGCCCCGTCTTTTTTGTTTTTCGGTCCCTCGGCATCGGTTGCTCAAACTGCCATGTTCTGTGATTTGCGTCGTATCGGGTGCCCTGCCGTTGGGCAATAAAATTGCACCATTCGAGCAATAATTTGCGTTGACCTGCTGAAGAATTGTCTCTGCCTTGTAGCGACATATAGTTCCAGCGGTAAGATGCTTGGGTATCGCAATTTGGTCTGCGGCTGTGTGCCGCACGCATGGGGCGCTTTTGCGCCTGCGAAAGGATCTTTGAATAACATGAAGGCAATCATCCCCGCCGCCGGTCTTGGCACGCGTTTTCTGCCTGGCACCAAGTGCACGCCCAAAGAGATGCTGCCGGTGCTCGACAAGCCCGTCATTCAGTACGTCGTCGAGGAGGCGCTCGAGCCCGAGGAGGTCGACGATGCCATCATCGTTACTTCTCCCGGTAAGCCCGAGCTACTGAACTACTTCCAGCCTGATCGCTCGCTCGAGAACCTGCTGCGCGAGCGCGGCAAGAACGCCTATGCCGATGCTGTCGCCCACGCTGGCGGTATGCCGGTCGACTTCCGTTATCAGTACGAGCCCAAGGGCCTCGGCCATGCTATTCGCTCTGCTGCCGACGCCGTGGCAGGGGAGAACTTCCTGGTTCTTCTGGGCGACTACGTTGTGCCTAACCGCGATATCTGCGACAAGATGCTCGCCGTTTCCAAGGAGCACGGTGGCGCTTCGGTTATCGCCGTCGCTGCTTGCTCGCCCGAGGAAGTCAGCCGCTACGGCGTTATCGCCGGCGAGCGCGTCGGTTCGCTCGAGGGCGCCGAGGGCGTTGCCGATGCCGAGCCGGGCGCTGTCTGGCGCATCGGCGGTCTGGTCGAGAAGCCCGCTCCCGAGGCGGCTCCGTCCAACCTGTACATCGTCGGTCGCTACCTGCTGAGCCCGCTGGTCATGGACTTGCTGGCAGATCAGCAGGCCGGCAAGGGCGGCGAGATCCAGCTCACCGACGCCATGGCCCGTTCGCTCGACCGCGAGGCCATGTACGCCGTCGTCATCGACCCGCTGTCGGGCTACGACACCGGCACTCCCTCTGGTTGGATGGCCACTAACGCCCTCATGGCTGCAAACGACCCCTGCTTTGCCGATGCCTTCTGGGACGCCATCGACGAGCGCGGCGGATTGATGCGCAAGTAAGCCTTCGGGCACCGACATTTACGGGCGTGGACCTCGGTTCGCGCCCGTTTTTTATAAGAGCTGCGATTGCTAGCTCTCTGTTCACATAAAATATATGAACAGATGTTCGATACACATACATCTACCTGCGTGTTTTCTGTCGAAAAACTTTGCTACTCCAAAAACTCAATCGCGTCAAGGCTTTTCTTGCCCAACGGTCGGTACCTGATAAACTATTAGGTTGCGATAACTGGCGAAGCTATGCCTCGCCAACCCACCGAGCATTTCCGTGAAGGAGGAAAAACCTGGTGACCTACGCATACACTGCCACTGAGCGCAAGCGCGTCAGCTTCGGGAAAATCCCGGAGGCCATGGAGCTCCCCAACCTTATCTCTGTTCAAAGGGAATCCTTTGAGCGTTTTAAGGACGAGGGTCTTCGTGAGGCGTTCAAGGAATCCAGCCCCATCCAGAGCCAGAACCATGTTCTCGAGGTTACCTTCGGCGAGCATCAGTTCGGCGACCCCGCGCACACCGTCGAGGAGTGCCGCGAGAAGGACATGACGTATCAGGCCCCGCTTCTGACCGATGTTCGTCTCACCAACAAGGAGACCGGCGAGATCAAGGAGCAGCTCGTCTTTATGGGCGACTTCCCCATGATGACCGATCAGGGCACCTTCATCATCAACGGTACCGAGCGTATCGTCGTCTCGCAGCTCGTCCGCTCCCCGGGCGTGTACTACAGCTCCGAGATGGATTCGGGCAAGCAGATCTACAAGGCCCAGATCATCCCGTCCCGCGGTGCCTGGCTTGAGTTTGAGGTCGACAAGCGCGACCAGCTCATGGTCTCCATCGACCGTAAGCGCAAGCAGAGCGCCACGATGTTCCTGCGCGCCCTTGGCATCGCCGTCACCAACGACGACATCATCGAGCTGCTCGGCAACTCCGATGTGATCAAGCGCACCCTGGAGCGCGACACCGCCCTCACTCGCGAGGACGCCCTCATCGAGATCTACCGTCGCCTGCGCCCGGGCGAGCCTCCCACCGTGGACGCTTCCCGCAGCCTGCTCGAGGGCCTGCTCTTTAACCCGCAGCGCTACGATTTGGCCCGCGTCGGTCGTTACAAGGTCAACAAGAAGCTCAACCTCACCACCGAGGAAGAGGTCACGGTGCTCACCGACGAGGATATCGTCGCGACGCTGCGCTACCTGCTGTCCCTCGCTGCTGGCGAGCAGGGCTTCAAGGTCGACGACATCGACCACTTTGGCAACCGCCGCATCCGCACCGTCGGCGAGCTCGTCGCCAACCAGTTCCGTATCGGCATGAGCCGTATGGAGCGCGTCGTCCGTGAGCGCATGAGCTCCCAGGACATCGACGAGATCACCCCGCAGTCGCTCATCAACATCCGCCCGATCGTGGCCTCCATCAAGGAATTCTTCGGTTCCTCGCAGCTCTCGCAGTTCATGGACCAGGCGAACCCCCTGACCGGTCTGACCCACAAGCGCCGTCTGTCCGCACTCGGCCCTGGTGGTCTTGCCGGTCACAAGTCCGGCTCCAGCCGCCGCACCAACGTGCCGACGGCCGTCCGCGACGTTCACAACTCGCACTACAGCCGCATGTGCCCGATCGAGACCCCCGAAGGCCCCAACATCGGCCTGATCGGCTCGCTCGCCCTCTACGCCCGCGTCAACGAGTATGGCTTCATCGAGGCCCCGTTCCGTCGCGTCGAGAACGGCGTTGCCACCGACCAGATCGACTGGATGACCGCTGACGAGGAAGAGAAGCACGTCATCGCGCCGGCCAACACGCCGCTCGATCCCAAGACCAACGAGTTCATCACGACCGATGCCGAGGGCAAGATCGTCCGCCCGCACACCGTGATCGCCCGTACCCGCGACTTCGACGGCTCCTTCGGCGCTCCCGCCGACGTGCCCGTCGAGGACGTCGACTACATGGACGTCTCGCCCCGTCAGATGCTCTCCGTCGCAGCCACGCTGATCCCGTTCCTTGAGCACGACGACGCCAAGCGTACGCTGATGGGCGCTAACATGCAGCGTCAGGCCGTGCCGCTGGTTCACCCCGCCGCTCCCTATGTCGGTACCGGCATGGAGCGTCGCGCCGCTCTGGACTCCGGCGAGGTCACCCTGGCCAAGAATGCCGGCGAGGTCATCTTTGCCGACGCCGCCAAGATCATCGTCAAGCATGCCGGCGGCATGGACGAGTATCACCTGGCCAAGTACCAGCGCTCCAACCAGTCCACCTGCATCAACCACCGTCCGCTCGTGCGCGTCGGTGACACCGTTGAGCAGGGCGAGCCCCTGGCTGACGGTCCTTCGACCGATCATGGCGAGCTCGCACTGGGTCAGAACCTCACCGTGGCATACATGCCGTGGGAAGGCTTTAACTACGAGGACGGTATCGTCGTGTCCGAGCGCCTGGTGGCCGAGGACCTGCTGACGACCATCAACATCACCCGTCACGAGATCGACGCCCGCGACACCAAGCTCGGCCCCGAGGAGATCACCCGCGAGATCCCGAACCTCTCCGAGGACATGCTTGCCAACCTCGACGAGGACGGCATCATCCGCATCGGCGCCGAGGTCGGCCCTGGCGACATCCTGGTCGGCAAGGTCACGCCTAAGGGCGAGAGCGCTCTGACCGCCGAGGAGCGCCTGCTGCGCGCCATCTTCGGTGCCAAGGCCCACGACGTCCGCGATACCTCCCTTAAGATGCCTCACGGCGCTTACGGCCGCGTCATCGATGTCGTCCGCTTTAGCCGCGAGAACGGCGACGACCTGGCCCCCGGCGTCAACGAGCAGGTGCGCGTCTACGTCGCCCAGCGTCGTAAGATCCAGCAGGGCGATAAGATCGCCGGCCGCCACGGCAACAAGGGTGTTATCTGTAACGTTCTGCCGGTCGAGGACATGCCCTACATGGCTGACGGTACCCCGATCGACGTTATCCTCAACCCGCTGGGCGTTCCTTCGCGTATGAACGTCGGCCAGCTGCTCGAGTGCCACCTTGGCTGGGCTGCTGCCTGCGGTTGGGATACCGAGCAGGCCGACTCCGACAAGTACGTCCCCGGTCCGTTCTTCACCGCTACGCCCGTCTTCGACGGCGCCAAGGAGGACGAGATCGCCGAGGTCATTCGTCGTGCCAACAAGAACATGCTCAACAAGGCCACCGCTGCCTTTGGCGATCACATGCGCCCCGAGTTCGTCACCCAGCTTGACGAGCGCGGCAAGACCCGTCTGTTCGACGGCCGTACCGGCGAGGAGTTCCGCGAGCCCATTACCGTGGGTACGTCCTACATCCTCAAGCTCGGCCACATGGTCGACGACAAGATCCACGCCCGTTCGACTGGCCCTTACAGCCTGGTTACCCAGCAGCCTCTGGGCGGCAAGGCCCAGTTCGGCGGCCAGCGCTTCGGCGAGATGGAAGTTTGGGCACTGTACGCTTACGGCGCTTCCAACGTCCTGCAGGAGATCCTGACCGTCAAGTCCGACGATACCGTGGGCCGCGTCAAGACCTACGAGTCCATCGTCAAGGGCGAGAACGTTCCTGTCCCGGGTATCCCCGAGTCCTTCAAGGTTCTCGTCAAGGAGATCCGCTCCCTCGCGCTGGACATCGAGCCCATGCACGATGCCGACGAGGACGCCTCCGCCCCTGTGACCGCCGAGGAGACCTCTGCTCTCGACGACCTGGCTGCGCTCGCCGGCGTTGACACCGACGTCGAGGCCGAGGATGCCGAGACCGCCGAGGCACCCGAGGCTGTCGCCGCCACGACCACTGATAAGGAGTAGTTGACTGTGGCAGATTTCGAAGCTACTGATTTTGACTCGGTAAAGATCTCCCTTGCCTCCGCCGACCAGATTCGTTCCTGGTCGCACGGTGAGGTCAAGAAGCCGGAGACCATCAATTACCGTACCCTCAAGCCCGAGAAGGACGG
>CABTZM010000144.1 GCA_902489295.1 uncultured Collinsella sp. | reverse complement strand
GCATCGAGGCCGCGACCCAGGCCGCTGCCCGCGCCGGCGCCCGCCTTGTAGGGCACCGACAGCTTGCGGCTCTTGGGGAAGTTCACCGCGCCGTAGCGATTCTTGAACTCAAAGGCCACCTTCTTGGGCACGTCAACGCCCAGGAAGGTGATGCGCCCGCCACTGAGCGTGACGCTCTCGAGCCCCAAGCGCTCGCCACGAATGCGGATACGCGCGCGGTTGAACAGGTTGAGTCCCGCCAACGGCAGCTCGCCGTGCGCGGCCTCGGTCTCCTCCTGCACCTCGTCGATGCTCTCCAGATCCTCGGCCGCCGCGAGCTTTCGGTACACGAGCACGCGCTGGTCCACCGCCGGCATATATTCCTCGGACAGGAAGTAGTCTGCCGGCAGGTTGATACCCACACTCGCCGCCTCCACGCCGGCGTCGTCATCGCCGCGCGCCTCGGCCACGGCCTGTCCCAGCATCTGCGTAAACAGGTCAAAGCCCACGCTCGACAGGTTGCCGTGCTGTTCGGCGCCCATGAGCGAGCCGGCGCCGCGAATCTCCAGGTCGCGCATGGCGATACGCATGCCGCTGCCCAGGTCCTGGAACTCGGAAAGCGCGGTCAGGCGCGCCGTTGCCTCCTCGGTCAGAGGCAGCTCGCCGGGGAACATAAAGTACGCGTATGCCTGCGTGGCCGAGCGGCCAACGCGGCCCTTGAGCTGGTAGAGCTGTGCCAGACCCAGGCGCTGCGAGTCCTCGATGATGAGCGTGTTGGCGGTCGCGTTATCGATACCGCTCTCCACGATGGTCGTGGCGATAAGCACGTCGATCTTCTTGGTCGCGAACTCGATCATCACGTCCTCGACCTCGCGCGGGCTCATCTTGCCGTGTGCCACGCCCACGCGCGCCTCGGGCGCGGCCTCGTGCACGCGCGCCACGGCGTCGTCGATGGTCTTGACGCGGTTGGACACGTAGTACACCTGGCCGCCGCGGCCCACCTCCAGGCGAATCGCCGCACTCACCACATCGGGGTCGTACTCCCCCACGTGCACGATCACGGGACGGCGCCCGGTCGGCGGCGTGGTGATCAGGCTCATGTCGCGCACGCCGCTCGTGGCCATCTGCATGGTTCGCGGGATGGGCGTGGCCGAAAGCGTGAGCACGTCAATCTGCTCGCGCAGGTTCTTGAGCTGCTCCTTGTGCTGCACGCCAAAGCGCTGCTCCTCGTCGATAATCACCAAACCCAGGTTCTTGGGGTTCACGTCGGCCGAAAGCAGACGGTGCGTACCGATGAGCACGTCAATCCCGCCCTCGGCAAACGCCTTGAGCGCGCGCCTTTGCTGCGCCGGTGTGCGGAAGCGGCTGAGCACCTCAACCTCAAGACCAAACGGAGCAAAGCGCTCAAAGAACGTCTCATAGTGCTGCTGGGCCAGAATGGTCGTGGGGCAGAGCACCATGACCTGACGGCCGGAATCCACGCACTTAAACGCCGCACGCAGGGCGACCTCGGTCTTGCCGAAGCCCACGTCGCCGCACAGCAGGCGGTCCATGGGCTTGGGCGCCTCCATGTCGGCCTTAATGTCGGCGATGGCCTCCAACTGGTCGCGCGTCTCGTCGTAAGGGAAGCTTTGCTCCATCTCAATCTGCTCGGGCGTATCGGGCGGGCAGGCGATGCCGGCGATCGACGAACGGCGCGTATAGAGGTCGACCAGGTCAAACGCCAGCTTTTTGGCATTCTTGCGCGCCTTGTTGGTAGCACGCGTCCAGTCGGCGGTGTTGAGCCTGGTCAGGCGCGGCTTGTCGCCGTCGGGACCGACGTAGCGCGTGATGCGGTCGACCTGCTCGAGCGGCACGTAGAGTTTGTCGCCGTCGGCGTATTCCAGCAAAAAGTAGTCGCGTTCCTTGCCGCCCACTTCCTGACGCGCGATCTCGCTAAAGAGCGCGATGCCGTGGGTAGCGTGCACCACGTAGTCGCCCGGCTTAAACGGGAAGGTGATCTGCGTAATGTCCACCTTGCGGCGGCTGCGCGCGCGGTTGGCGTCCATGCGCGCGTTGAGGTCGGCGATTGAGAACACGGCCAGGTTGGCGTCGGGTATCACCACGCCCTGCGGCAGGGCGGCGTCCACAAAAGTCACGCGTCCGCGCGAGATGGTGGGCACGGCGGCGCCGGCAGCAGCCTGGGCGGCGCCGGCCTCCAGAGAGCGGGCGTTGAGCGCGTCGGCCTTGCGCTCGCGAATAGAAGCATGAGCCTCCTGGCGTGCGGCGCGGTCGGCAGAATCCGCCGCCGCCACGCGCACGCGGTCGCCGATAACGCCCGCGTTTTCGGGCGCCGCGGTCAGCGATTCCTCAAAGGTAATGCCCTCGTCGCCAAAGGTGAGCTCCATCGACTCGCGCGCACCGCGGTCGGGAATGGCAAACACACAGGCATAGCGCTTGCCCACGACCTCCTGGATGCGCGTCATAAAGCGATTGTCCGAACCCGCGATAGCCGGCTGCTCAATCTTGAGCTCGGCCGTCACCGCGCCGCCGGCACGGATCAGGCTCACGTAGTTCAGGCGCTGCTGGGAACCAAAGTCGAGCTGCTGGGCGCGCACGTACAGACCGTCCAGGCGATCGACCCCTGCCTCGCCGGCGCGGGCCTCGATGTCCTCGTAGGCGCGCAGGCAGTCGTCGAACAGCGAGCGCGGCTCGGACAGAACCACGAGCGCCTTGCCGCTCACGTGTGCCAGCGGGCTCACGGTCTGGCCGTACATCACCGGCAAAAAGCGGTCGAGCTCGGGCGTGACGATGCGTGCATCCACCATCTCGAGCAGCGCCGCCAGTTTGCTGTCGTCCTGGCTGGCGCGATAGAGCGCCACATGCATGTTGTGGACGGCTTCGTCGGTAAGCGCCAGCTCACGGCAGGGGAAGATCTCGATACTGTCCTCGTTGCCGATGGTCTGCCCCGTTGAGCTCACCATGCGGCGGATGCGGTCAATCTCGTCGCCAAAGAACTCAATGCGCACGGGCGCCTTCTCCTGCGCGGGAAACACCTCGACGGTGTCGCCGTGCACACGGAACAGGCCGGGCGCGTCGGCGGCGCCGGCATTGGTGTAGCCCATGCCCACCAGGCGCTGCGGCACCTCGTCAAAAGGAATCTCCTCGCCCACCGCAAAAGTGGTGGACTCCCAGTAGTGGCTCTCGACCGGCGGCACGCAGCGCAGCAGCGCACGGGCTGAGGCAACCATGATGCAGTTGTCCCCACGCACGATGCGCCCCAATGCCTCGCAGCGCTGCGCCACCACGGCGTCGTCGGGCGCCTGCTCGCGCCACGGATAGTCCTTGCGCTCGGGAAAACGACACACGTGCGCCAGGCCCACGTAGGCGGCAAGGCTACGCGCGGCGCGATCGGCCGCATCCTCGCCGCTCACGATATAGACCGTCGGGCGCGGACGGCGCGCAAACTGGGCGGCCGCCATAAGCGTGCGGCCCGACTGCGACACAGCCAGCGTCACGTCCTCGCCAGCATCGAGCCCGGCCTCGACGGTCTGCAAGGCCTCGGCAGTGTAGAGCTGCGCGGCTATACGGTGAATGAGCATGCTGTTCCTCCGGCATTGCAACGCCAAAAGCCCGCCGGGGCAAGCTCGGCGGGTCGTACGTCAAATACATTGTCTGTCATGGTAACGCATGGAGAGGACTCCGGTTCAAGGGCAAACCCAGCCCCGCAAAAAACGCCAGACGAAAATGCGTTCCGCCCTACCCCGCCACGCGCACGCTGGGGCACAAATCCGCCAGCGGGCACTCGTCGCACTTAGGTTTGCGGGCGTCGCAGATCTCACGGCCAAAGGTAATCCACTGGTGGTTGACCGACTCCCAATACTCGTGCGGCAAAATCTTGAGCAGATCTTGCTCGGTCTTGAGCGGCTCCTTGGCATGCGTCTTGGGGCTCAGCATCAGGCGGTGTGCGATGCGGTTGACGTGTGTATCGACCGCGATGCCCTCGACAATGCCAAACCCCACGTTGAGCACGATGCTCGCCGTTTTGCGTCCCACACCCGGCAGCCTGACGAGTTCCTTCATGTCGGCAGGTACCTCGCCGCCGTAATCGGCAACGATCATCTGCGCGGCCTCCACGGCGTGCTTGGCCTTGCTCTTATAAAAGCCAAGCGACTTGATGGTATCGGCCACATCGGCCACGCTTGCCTGTGCCATGGTCTCGGGCGTGGGCCACTGGGAAAACAGCTTCGGCGTCACCTTGTTGACCTGCGCGTCGGTCGTCTGCGCCGAGAGCAGTACCGCGATGAGCAGCCTGAAGGGATTCTCGTGGTCCAAAAAGCACTCGACCGGGCCATAGCGACGGTTAAGGCGCTCGCACACCTCGATGGCGCGCTCGCGTTTGGCGGCATTGGTCTCGCGTGGCATAACGACTCCTCGGCTCGGCGGCATAACAAACCTATGGGCACGATTGTCCCACGTATGGGGTCTTTACGCCTCCAAAAATGCGCCGGTCTGGCGGCCCCACAGGCTTGCGTACTCGCCGCCAGCCTCGACAAGCTGCGCATGCGTACCGTCCTCGACAATCTCGCCGTCCGCCAGCACCACGATGCGGTCGAGCGCCGCCACGGTGGACAGGCGATGCGCCACCACAATGGAGGTGCGACCGCGCATCAGGTTCTCGAGCGCCTCCTGCACCAGCGCCTCGGACTCGCTGTCCAAGGCAGACGTCGCCTCGTCGAGCACCAGGATCGGCGCATCGGTCAGAATAGCGCGGGCAATGGCCACGCGCTGGCGCTGGCCGCCCGAAAGCTTAACGCCCCGCTCGCCCACCATGGTGTCAAAGCCACGGGGCAGGCGGTCGATAAACTCGGTCGCATTAGCCAAGCGAGCCGCCTCGCGGATCTGCTCGTCGGTGGCGTCGGGGCGGCCGTAGGCGATATTCTCGCGAATGGAGCGATGGAACAGCAGCGCCTCCTGCGGCACGTAGGCAACCTGGCGGCGCAGGCTCTGCTGCGTGCAGTGCGAGACATCCTGACCGTCCACGAGCACGCGGCCGCCCTGAACATCGTCCAGGCGCAGCAGCAGCTTGGTGAGCGTCGTCTTACCCGAGCCCGATTTGCCCACCAGGCCCACGCGCTGGCCCGCCGCCACATGAAGTGTCAGGTCATCGAACACGCTCTCGCCCGCCGCAGCGTCACGGTACGCAAAGCTCAGGTGCTCAAAATCAATCGCGCCCTCGGTCACTTTAAGCTCGGGAGCGTTCTCGTCGTCTGCCACCAGACGCGGCTCGTCCAGCACGCGCGTCGTCTCGGCCGCATCGCCGAGCGCGCGGTTGATGCGCTGCATCATAGAGCTTACGTAGTTCAGGCGCATGGTGAGGTTATAGGTGTAGGTAAAGATC
>CABTZM010000143.1 GCA_902489295.1 uncultured Collinsella sp. | reverse complement strand
TGATGCAACCCTGGCTGAGGGCGTCATGCTGCTGACCCCCTTCAACGCCGACGCTGAGGACGAGAAGACCCAGAACTTCGTCGCCAAGTATGAGGAGCAGTTCGGCGAGACCCCCAACCAGTTTGCCGCCGATGCCTATGACTGCGTCCATGCGATTGTCGAGGCTATCGATAAGGCAGACATCGACATCACGGCCGACGGCGCCGACATTGCCGGCGATCTTGCCAAGGCCATGCGCAAGATCAAGATCGAGGGCCTGACGGGCGAGCTCACGTGGAACGACGAGGGCCAAGTCGAGAAGCCCGCCACAGCCTATGTGATCCAGGACGGCAAGTACATCGCCGCCTAAGTGCGCAAAAGTGCGACCGGTGAGGCCGTTTTATTCAGGGCAGGGACGCTTGTAACGGAATGGAAACATTACTTTCACACAATAAAGTGGCTAAACTGCATAAACCAATAGAAATACGCATAATTATGGATAAACGGACAAAACAAAAGAAAAGTTGAAATAATCGCCACTTTTCTCAACTAAAGCGTCTACTATTTTGCGAACGCCGAACACGGCGAAGGATGGCCTGTTGGGTAACCGAAACCCGACGAGATTTGAGAGGAGAGCCGCATGTCGAGCCTCACCGGTAAGTCATTGAACCCTGTTATGAATCGCAGGAGCGTTATCGCGAGCGCAGCAGGTCTGGGGGCGATGTCTATTCTAGCTGGCTGCTCCTCCAACGGCGGCGACAGCGGTTCCGCTTCGGGCGACGCTTCGTTTAAGATCGGCACCATCGGCCCGCTGACCGGCGCCAACGCGTCCTACGGCAAGTCCGTTACCCAGGGTGTCGAGCTTGGCTGCAAGGATTTCTCGACCAAGGAGCTGCCGCTTGCCAGCAAGGCCGAGGATGACCAGGCCGACGGCGAGAAGGCCGTCAACGCCTTTAACACCCTGCTCGACTGGGGCATGCAGGCCCTCGTCGGCCCGACCACCACGGGTGCGTCGGTTGCCGTTGCCGCCGAGTGCGGTAACGACCCCGAGACGTTCATGATCACTCCGTCCGCGTCCTCCGAGGACGTCACCAAGGGCAAGGATTGCGTCTTCCAGGTTTGCTTTACCGATCCCAACCAGGGCGTCAACGCTGCCAAGTTCCTGGCGCAGAAGTATGCGGACGAGAAGTTCGTGCTGTTCTATAACTCCGGCGACGCCTATTCTTCGGGCATCGCAGATTCCTTTAAGGTTCAGGCCGCTAAATCCAAGCTCGAGATTGTTGACGAGGAGACCTTTAAGGACGACTCCGCCACGAGCTTTACCAACCAGCTCACCAAGGCCAAGCAGGCCGGCGCTACCATGATCTTTGCGCCGATCTACTACACGCCGGCGTCCGTCCTGCTCAAGAACGCCAAGGACATGGGCTACGACGTCAAGATGATGGGCTGCGACGGCATGGACGGCATCCTGGGCGTTGAGGGCTTCGACACCTCTCTTGCCGAGGGTCTGCTGCTCATGACCCCGTTCTCCGCCGACGACGAGAAGAACGCCGACTTCGTCAACGCTTACAAGGATAAGTATGGCGAGACTCCGGACCAGTTTGCCGCCGACGCTTACGACGGCGTGCACGCGGTGGCCGAGGCCCTCGAGGAGGCCGGTCTTGGTGTCGACGCCGACCCGACCGAGGTCGCCGAGAAGCTGCCTAAGGCTATGCTCAAGATTACCGTTGACGGTCTGACCGGCAAGCTCACCTGGAACGATAAGGGCCAGGTCCAGAAGGAGCCCACGGCGTACGTCATCACCGACGGCAAGTACGTACAGGCCTAATAAGCCGCCTTACATAGAGCGGTTTTGATCCCAAGCAGGGGAGGTTTTGGCCTTCCCTGCTTGCTTGGTATCTAGGGACAGTGTAACGTCCCTGTTTCATACATTAACTGGAAACCTATTCGAAAGGGGGATGTGGAACATGACGGTCTTTATCCAATACCTGGTCAACGGCCTGTCCATGGGCAGCGTCTACGCCATCATCGCGTTGGGCTACACCATGGTCTATGGCATCGCCAAGATGCTGAACTTCGCTCACGGCGACGTTATCATGGTCGGTGCCTATGTCTCGTTCTGCGCCACGTCGTATCTCGGCCTCCCGGGCTGGGCATCTGTAATTCTCTCTTGTGTGGTCTGTACCGTTCTCGGTGTTCTCATCGAGGGTCTGGCATACAAGCCGCTGCGTCAGGCGGGCCCGCTGGCCGTTCTGATCACGGCCATCGGCGTGTCTTACTTCCTGCAGAACGCCGCGCAGCTTCTGTGGGGCGCCACGCCCAAGAACTTCACTTCGCTCGTCACCTTCCAGGTGCCGGAGTTCTTGGCCAAGTTCAATGTAAGCGCCGTTTCGCTCGTCACCATCGTCGCCTGCCTGGTTATCATGGCCGGCCTGATGTTCTTTACAGGTAAGACCAAGATGGGCAAAGCCATGCGCGCCGTGTCCGAGGACAAAGCCGCCGCTCAGCTCATGGGCATCAACGTCAACCGCACCATCTCGATGACGTTTGCCATCGGCTCTGCCCTTGCCGCCATCGCCGGTGTGCTCCTGTGCTCCTACTCGCCGGTCCTGCAGCCCACCACGGGCGCCATGCCTGGCATCAAGGCCTTCGACGCCGCCGTCTTCGGCGGTATCGGCTCCATCCCCGGCGCCTTTGTCGGTGGCATTCTCATCGGCATCATCGAAGCGATGGCGCAGGCATACATTTCCACGAGCCTTGCCAACTCCATCGTCTTTGGCGTTCTGATCATCGTCCTGCTCGTCAAGCCTGCCGGCCTCTTGGGCAAGTACGTCCCCGAGAAGGTGTAGGTGAGCGTTATGAAGTTTCTTAAAGACAAACAGACGCGTCACGACTTTGTCACGTACGCCATGTGCATCGTGGCCTTCGCCATCGTGTTCTTTATGCAGTCCAACCATATGATTCCGCGCATGATCGCCGGTCAGCTGGTTCCCATCACGGCCTATATCGTCATGGCCATCTCCCTTAACCTCGTCGTCGGCATCGCGGGCGACTTGTCGCTGGGCCACGCGGGCTTTATGAGCGTCGGCGCCTATACGGGCATCGTTACCGCGGTCGCCCTCGAGAGCGCCGTTCCCTCCGATCCGGTGCGCCTTATCATCAGTATCGTGGTCGGCGCCATCGCTGCCGCCATCCTGGGCTTCTTGATCGGCATCCCGGTCCTGCGCCTGAGCGGCGACTATCTGGCCATCGTGACCTTGGCTTTTGGCGAGATCATCAAAGAGATCGTCACCTGCCTTATCGTGGGCGTCGACTCCCGCGGCCTGCATGTAATCTTTAACATCACGGGTAACTCCACGATCGACGACCTGCACCTGCTCGAGGACGGCACCGCCATCATCAAGGGCGCGCAGGGCGCATCGGGCGTGTCGACCTATTCGACTTTCCTTGCCGGCGCCATCCTGGTCATGGTCGCGCTCGTGATTGTACTCAACCTGGTTCGCAGCCGTACCGGCCGTGCCATTATGGCCGTGCGCGACAACAAGATCGCTGCCGAGTCCGTGGGTATCTCCGTCACCCAGTACCGCATGATCGCCTTCGTGGTTTCCGCCGCTCTCGCCGGTGCTGCCGGAGCCCTCTTCGGCGGTAACTTCTCGCAGCTCTCCGCCACCAAGTTCGACTTCAACACGTCCATCCTCATCCTGGTGTTCGTGGTCCTGGGTGGTCTGGGCAATATGCGCGGCTCCGTCATCGCGGCGGCGTTGCTCACGGTGCTTCCCGAGCTGCTCCGTCAGTTCTCGGACTACCGCATGCTCATCTACGCCATCGTGCTGATCCTGGTCATGATCTTTACCAACAACCCGCAGCTCAAGGCGTTCTTCGCACGCATTAAGGATCGCTTTGCTCCCAAGAAGGAGGTGGCAGCCGATGCCCAGTAAGTTTGAGTTCAACAAGGGCAAGATGGTCCCGTATCCTTCTGGCGCCATCGTTCCCGACCGCGACCTGGGCCAGCGCCCGGCGCTCGAGTGCATCCACTTGGGCATTGAATTTGGCGGCCTTAAGGCAGTCGACGACTTTAGCCTGACCATCGGTAAGACCGAGATCGCCGGTCTGATCGGTCCCAACGGTGCCGGTAAGACCACGGTCTTCAACCTGCTCACCAAGGTGTACCAGCCCACGCACGGTACTATCCTGCTCGACGGCGAGGACACCTCGGGCAAGTCCGTCTACCAGGTCAACCGTATGGGTATCGCCCGTACGTTCCAGAACATTCGCCTGTTCAACACCATGACGGTGGAGGACAACGTCAAGGTCGGTCTGCACAACCAGGAGCGCTACTCTGGTTTTGAGGGCGTGCTGCGTCTGCCGACGTACTGGAAGCACGAGAAGGCCGCCCACGAGCGCGCCATGGAGCTGCTGTCCATCTTTGATATGGAGCACCTGGCAAACGAGCAGGCCGGCTCGCTGCCTTACGGCGCCCAGCGTCGTCTGGAGATCGTCCGCGCGCTTGCCACCAACCCCAAACTGCTGCTGCTCGACGAGCCTGCCGCCGGCATGAACCCGTCCGAGACCGCGGAGCTCATGGAGAACATCGTCAAGATCCGCGACACTTTTGGCATCGCCATTATGCTTATCGAGCATGATATGTCGCTCGTCATGAACATCTGCGAGGGCATCTGCGTGCTCAACTTTGGTAAGGTCATCGCCAAGGGCACGGCCGAGGAGATCCAGAACAACGATGCCGTAATTGAGGCATATCTGGGCAAGCAGGATAAGGGGGAGAACTAAATGGCAGAGCCGATGCTTTCCGTCTACAACATCAACGTCTGGTACGGCGCTATCCACGCCATCAAGGACATCTCCTTTAACGTCAACGAGGGCGAGATCGTGGCCCTGATCGGCGCGAACGGCGCCGGTAAGTCCACGACGCTTAAAACCGTCTCGGGCCTGCTGCGTTCCAAGACCGGCTCCATCAAGTTTATGGGCGAGGACATTACCCATACGCCTGCCGATAAACTGGTGGGCAAGGGCCTGGCCCAGGTTCCCGAGGGCCGTCGCGCCTTTTTGCAGATGACGGTCGAGGAGAACCTGGAGATGGGCGCCTACACGCAGCCCAAGTCCACGGTGGCTCCGGGCCTTGAGCGCGTCTACGAGCAGTTCCCGCGCCTTAAGGAGCGCCGTCGCCAGGTCGCCGGCACCCTTTCGGGCGGCGAACAGCAGATGCTCGTTATGGGGCGCGCCCTTATGAGCAACCCCAAGCTGCTCATGCTCGATGAGCCTTCCATGGGTCTGGCGCCGATTCTGATTGAGCAGATCTTCCAGATTGTCGAGGACCTGCACAAGGCCGGTACCACGGTGCTTCTGGTCGAGCAGAACGCCCAGATGGCGCTTTCAATCGCCACGCGCGGCTACGTGCTCG
>CABTZM010000142.1 GCA_902489295.1 uncultured Collinsella sp. | reverse complement strand
GCCGGACTTGGCCTTCTCGTACTCGCCCTTGGCGGTGTTCATGTTCGTGTCGGCCGCGGTATAGGCATCGCGAGCGCTTTCTTGCTTATCCAATGCGTTAGAATAAGCCGTTCCAGCAGTCCCGAAGTTCTTCTGTGCTTCTGCCAACTTATTCTGAAGCTGCTTCAGCTGCTCCTTCTGCTCCTGAGTGCCGCCTGCATTGTAGGCGGAATCGATGTAGTCGGTGACGAGTTTCTTGAACTCGGAGACAGTGAAGTCCTTCTGCCCCGTGCTTCCACTATAGTCGAAAATGGTTACCTCGGAATCGGTGTTCTTACCGCTACCGGTTGCGATGCCGATAGCCTTCGCGCCGGCATCGATGATGTTGAGATAGTGTCCGCACTCATGGTAGATGCTGTTGTAGTGCTGGTAGATATAGTAGGAATCATATCGATGGCTTCCAAGTGCGTCGCCATACTGCGCGACGTACTTATCGAATGCCTCCTTCTCCTGTGTGTAGAGGCCGGTGTAGGGCCAACCGAGGGTATCCTCGGTTTCGCCTCCGGTGTATGCTCCGCCGCCGCCTGCAAGGTTCTCATCTTGATCGAAATAGCAGTTCGAGTGTCCCCAGATGTTCGATGAATATGATGTATTAAGTGCGGCTGCCGCAGTCATGCGGAGGCTGACACTGAGTTCCGACTGACCGTTCGCCTTGCGGAGGTTGTTCTGGGTATCGAGGTAAGTCAGGGCGTTGCGCATCTGCTCCAAGGAAAGCGGATTTGTGTCGCGAGACATGTCCTGATCGACGTACTTGTCATACCAGTCCTGTTTATCCGTCGTCCCCATGAGCATCGACGCGGCAGTACTTGCATTCGACTTCTGCGTGGCTGTGAACTGGCTGCCGCCGATGATGTAGTTCATGAAGCCGAACATACCCTGACTGATGACATTCTGGTCTACGGTCATGTTCGACTTGAGGTCGGCAATCTGCTGGTTAAGCTTCTCGACCTCGGCGTTTGCGGCGTCGTATGCATTGTGCGCGTCGGTTACTTCAGCACGAGCCTGATCGAACTCGTTGCTCTTCTGCTGACGAACCTCGACGAGTCGGTCGTACTCCGCCTTCTTGTCTGCTTCGGTCTGCTGGGCCTGCTCGTATGCGGCCTTGGCGGCGTCGCGCTCGCTGGCGGCGGCGTTGTACTCCTTGTTTGCCGCATCGTATGCAGACTGGGCAGATGCCACAGCAGCGTTGGCGGCGTTGGCCTTCTCCTGCGCGGCAGCGACGGCAGCCTGGGCGGCCTGCAGATTTGTCTGTGCGGTGGCGTCGGCATCCGTCGCGGCATTGAGCTCCGCCTGCGCGGTCTTGAGCTCACCAGCAGCAGCTTTCTTGGCGGCCTCAAGCGCACTCAGGTCAACACCCGTACCCGAGACGGCAGCATCGAGCGCGGCCTGCGCCTGGTTGAACTTCTGCTGGGCGTTATCGCGCGCGGTGGTTGCGGCTGCGAGAGCAGCGGCAGTCTCCTGCTTCTTGGCCTGGGCAGTCGTCAAAGCTGCCTCGGTATTCTGCTTTTCCTGCTGGGCGCTGGCCTCGGCAGCCTTGGCCTGGTCCAGATTGGCCTGTGCAGTAGTAACGGCCTTATTGGCGTCATCGAGCTTTGTCTGCGCGTCCTCGACGGCCTTCTTGGCGGCCTCGTACTCGTCCATACCCATGGCCTCGAGCTTGGCTTGGGCATCATCGAGGGCCTTCTTGGCCTCATCCTGCTTTGCCTTGGCGTCCTTGAGCGCCTGGGTCTTATCCTCGACACTCTTGTTGGCTTGATCGAGCTGATCGTTCAGGTCGCCCAGCTTCTTCTGCTGCTGCTCGGTCTTTTCGACGGCGGCTTTGAGCTCGTCAATCTTCTCCTGGAGCGCGGCGACTTCTGCTGCGTTCTGCTCGATTTCGTTGTCGCTCACAGCCTGCGAGGCCTGATTCTTTTGCTGCTGCGCCTGCTTTTGAGACTGGCCCGCCGCGTCGGCCTTCTTCTGGGCGGCATCGTAGGCGGCCTGAGCGTCCTTGAGCTGCTTTGCCGACTCCTCGGCCAGCTGGGCAGCCGTCTTTACGACCGCTTGGTTACCGGCGGCAACGGTATTCTCTACAGAACTACCCCCCCCCTGAACAGAATCGCCGTTATCGGTTGACGGTGCGGCGATTGCCGCCAGCGGCGACATGAGCGGCTGAGCGATGAGGCCCGCCGTCAAAACGGTTGCGACGGCGCGGTTGGCAACGCCCTTGACGTTGACGGCCTTGGCCCGAGGCTCAAAGTGTTGTGGACTGTAGTTTGCCATGGCTTTCTCCCTTTGACACGGATGTATCCATACGTATCAAACGGTAGCTGTCGATTTTTGAATTCTGTTGCGCAACATTGGCGACCAGCGTATTTTTGAAATTCACGCTCTCGTGCTTCACAGTTTCGTCACACATGTAGGAGCTGGTGCATCATATTATTGCGGGATCAAATTGAACCTGTGATTTGCATTTGCTCCCGCGTCATCCGCCCTATCGGATTCCGCATCCAACAGACACCTCATCCGCCACGGTGTAGAGTAAGGGCGACGAGCGGGATACGCGGCCCTTGCTGGAACGAGGTAAACATGGAACTCGATAAACAACAGCTCAAGCGACTGCGCGAGCGCCATCATCGGCGCCATGGCATCCGCCCCGCCCATAGTGAGGCAGCCGAGCAGGCAGGCCGCTTTTTAAAGCGCGCATTCAACATTCGCGAAGGTCGCGCGCCCTATCACGTAATCCGCAAGCGCTTTGTAAACGGGGCGCGCCTGACCGGCTCCCACCTATGCATCCTCATCATCGCCATGCTCATCGCGAGCATCGGCCTCGATATCGATTCGGACATCGCCATCGTGGGCGCCATGCTCATCTGCCCGCTTATGGGATCGGTCCTTGCCATGGCATATGGCATCGCCACGCTCGACCGCGAGATTACCGTCGAAGCCGTCGCCGGTCTTGCGCTGCAAATGACCTTTTGCCTGGTCACATCCACGTTGTACTTTAAGCTCTCGCCCCTTGGCACCACCACAGCCGCCATTATCGACAACTCGACGCCCACCGTGTGGGACCTCGCTGTCGCGCTCGCCGGCGGCTTTGCGGGCGGCCTAGGCAACTCACGCGACCAGGAGCCCGCAACGCTCATCGCCGGCGTGGCCGTGGCGACCGCGCTCATGCCGCCCCTGTGTGCGGCGGGCTACGGCATCGCCATCGCAAGCGGGTCGCTATTTCTCTCGGCGCTTTACGAGTTTGGCATCAACGTGGTCTTTATCGCACTGGCCGCCGAAGCCGTGCTGCTTCTTTTGCGCGTGCCGCTCAAGCGCGACCTCAACGGCGACGGCATTGTGACCGCCGAAGAAGATGCCGAGGTCGACGAGCTGTCACGCAAGGTGCGCCGCCGCATTATTGTGGGCACGGCGATCTTCGCCATCCCCTGCATCGTTATGACGGCGGGTTCCATTGGCTCGGCGCAGGCCGGCGTGCAGGACGGCTATGGCGTCACCGAGACCACACGCGAGCTTGCCGCGGTGCTGCCAGGCTTTAAGGATTACACCGTCGCCGTCGAGACCTCGGCTACCGAAGGGAACGAGGAGGGCATCGTCGAGCGCGAGATTGTCGCCCATGTGACAACGAGCGAGGCACTCGGGGAGCACGACCGTCGCGTTGCCCGCAAACTCATCGACCTCAACGTGCCTGAACTCGATCGCGTGGAGTTCGATGTGCAGTGATGTGGAGCGCGGCCCTACAGCTCGTACTTGTACACGCGGTAGATGTACTTCTCGGCTTCCATCTCGTAGGCGGCGATGGGCAGTCCATAGCGATCGTACTCAGTAAAGGTCTTGGCCTGGCCCGATGCCACGAGCATGCTGTTCGAATTGCCGACGCGCTGCGCACTGCTGACGTAGCCCGAGAACGGCACCGCGATCTGGTCCTCGAGCTCGTAGGTGCGTGCGGTCTCGTCCACCGCGAACACGCGCCCAAACGAATGCGTGCCCTTGCTGTAATCAGTCACTACCGCGGCGCCCAGCTGGCCCCAGTCGAACTTGGGATAGCTTTCTGCCGCACCAAAGTTGTTGTCGTATAGCAGCACCTGGTAGCGACCAATCGCGGTCGTCTCGTCATTTGGCAGATAGGTCAAACTGTGCTGGCCTGCGTTGAGCGAAAAATCGCCTTGGGCCCGCAGCAACTTGTCCTCAAAGCCCGGACCGGCCCAAAAATCGGGCAAGCCCACGGAAGGCTGTAGCAAGGTCATTTGCGCAACATATGTCCAGCAAAAACGGGTGGCAGCCGTACCGGCTACCACCCGCTTGTCTCATATCCAGCCCAAAGCAGGCCAACTACTTCTTAATGCCGCGCCCCAGACGCTCGGCGACCGATGCCACGGCGTCCTCGCTTACCGAGTCGCAGCTCACGCAGCCGTCATGGGCGCGCATCTGGCCGGTGACCTCGTCCATCGCGAGCGGCGCCACCTTCTCGAGCTTAAAGCCCTTGCCGGCACGCATGTTCTCCTTGGCCACACTGATCATGAGCTTAATGCGGTTGAGCTGGTTGACCTCGGACGCACCCGGGTCGTAGTCCACCGCGACGATGTTGCTCTCGGGGTGCTGACGGCGCAGCTCCTTAATCACGGCCTTGCCCACCACATGGTTGGGCAGGCACGCGAAGGGCTGCGTGCAGATGATGTTGGGCGCGCCGTGGTCAATCAGGTCGAGCATCTCGGCCGTGAGCAGCCAGCCCTCGCCCATGTTGTTGCACACCGAAAGCACCGTGCGGGCCTTGTCGGCCATGGTGCCGATGCGCTCGGGCGCCTCAAAGCGCTCGGACTTCTCGAGCAGCTCCTCCACCGGCGTGCGCATCCAGTCCACGAGCTTGATGAGCGCCTGCATACCAGCGCGCGTTGTAGCGGAGCTTCCCAGCTCGTCCTTCTGCAGCTCGGCGTTGCTCATGGAGTACAGGAAGAAGTCGAGCAGGCCCGGCACCACGGCCTCGCAGCCCTCACGCTCGATGACATCGACTACGTGGTTGTTTGCCGTGGGATGGAACTTGACCAGGATCTCGCCGACCACGCCCACGCGCGGCTTGGTGCCCTCGCCCACAAGCGGCATGGTGTCGAACGCACGAATGGCCTCGCGAGCGAGCTTGGTGTAGTTATGCCTGTTGAACTTAGGCGCCAGCTTGCGGGCGCGCGCCATGTACTCCTCGTAGAGCGCGTTGGCGGCACCGGTCGTGGCCTCGTACGGGCGGCAGCGGTAGAGCATCTGCATCATCACGTCGCCAAAGAGCACCGCGTACACGGCCTGCTTGAGTAGCGCCGGCGTAATCTTAAAGCCGGGGTTGTCCTCGCCAAGCGCCACGGCCGAAAGCGAAATCACCGGAATCTCGGGGTGGCCGCTCTCGCGCAAGGCCTTGCGGATGAGCGCGATGTAGTTGGTGGCGCGGCAGCCGCCGCCGG
>CABTZM010000141.1 GCA_902489295.1 uncultured Collinsella sp. | reverse complement strand
CCCCCAAAGTAAGCCCACCGGGGACCCCCCAAACATTGCCCCGGTCAATCCAGCCCGGGGGGCCCCCGGGCCCCTCGCCCTGGGGCGGGCCCCCCGCCATGGCAACGATACCCGCCGGGTTCAGCGCGCGCAGGCCATCGGCAATCAGCCACAAGGGGCGACCCGTGCAGATAAATGCCTGGTGACCCGCATTGCGCAGGCGACCAAATGCATCGACAACGGCCTTCGACGGATGGATTGCATTGAAGTCCTTATCGGTCATATCGTCGGGATCGAACGACGTCAGCGTGCCGTCCACGTCAAAAAAGAGCACGGCGGAATCGGGGCACGCATCAATCATATGGGTTCCTTTCGAGGATAAGGGCAAACGAAGCATCCATCATATAATGGAGCGACGCAACCAGAGAGGTCACCCATGGAATTTTACGCAAGCTGCCCCGAGGGCTTTGAGTCCGCACTCGCCGATGAGCTTAAACGCCTCGGACTTTCGCATGTCCGCCGCCTGAAAGGCCGCGCTACATTTGAGGGCGAGCTCGAAGAAGGCTACCGCGCCTGTCTGTGGTCGCGCCTGGCGAGCCGCGTGTTCGTGGTACTCGGGCGCTTTGAGGCGCAGGATGCCGATGGGCTGTACGACGGCGTTTACGACATCGCTTGGGAGACCATCATCCGCCCCGGCGCCACCATCGCCATTACCGCCCGCGGCGTGACCGAGCAGCTGCGCAACACGCGCTTCTCGGCCCTGCGCGCCAAGGACGCGCTGTGCGACCGTCTGGCCGAGACCACAGGACGTCGCGCCGACGTCGACGCCGCCGACCCCGACGTCCACCTGCTGCTTTCGCTGCGTCAGCGCCGCGCGAGCATCAGCTTGGACCTTTCGGGCGATCCGCTGTTCAAGCGCCTGCCGCCCGCCGCGACCCGCGCCGGCGAGGGCACACACGTGCTGCGCCCCGACTACGCCGCACTGGTGCTGGCGCAGGTCGGCTGGACTGCACTGTGCGAGCGCGAGCTGACGGCCGACGATTACGAGAACGAAGCCCTGCCCACGCTGGTCGACGCTTCGTGCGCCGGCGGCGGTCTGCTGCTGGAGGCAGTGAATATCCTAGCCGACCGCGCCCCGGGCGCCGCCCGCGAGCACTGGGGCTTTGAGGGCTGGCAGCTGCACGATGCCGCCCTGTGGGAGCAGCTGCTTGCCGAGGCGCGCGGGCGCGAGGCGGCAGCGCGCGAGCGCCAGGCGCGCATCGTGGCCGTGGATGTTGACCCCGCCGCCCGCAAGACCGCTGAGCGCATGGTTAAATGTGCCGGCTACAAGCGCTTTGTCGATTTTTGCGCCGCCAAGTCCGCCACCGTACTGGACCACGCGGGCGCTGTCGCCGGCGCCGCCGTGGTCGCGGATACGACCGAGACACCGCTTTCGCTCATGCATGACACCATGACGCTCATCGGCGAGTTGCGCCGCGCGCCCGAGCTTGCCGCGGCGCCGGTCGCCGCGCTCACCCGCGACGGATTGCTGGCCCGCGCGCTCCACACCGAGCCCGAGCGCTCGATCGCCGTCATGCCCAACAACGAAGAGGCGACCGTCGAAGTCTGGCCTTCGCTCGACCACGCCGCCGCAGCGTTTGAGGCTGCGACCAGTGCGGATGCCGAGGCCGAGGCTGCGGATGCCAACGAAGTCAACGATGAAGCCGCCGCTTCCGCCATGCCCGAGCCTGCCGCCATGCTCGACCTGGGCGACGGCAAGCCGCTGCCCGTGCTCATCCCCGAGTCCGAGCAGTTCGCCAACCGCCTGCGCAAGAATGCCCGTCTGCGCCGCAAGTGGGCCAGGCGCGAGGGCGTGAGCTGCTACCGCGTCTACGATGCCGACCTGCCCGACTACTCCGCCGCTATCGACCTGTACGAGGGTTGCCCGCAGACTCCGGGCCGCTGGCTCGTCATCGCTGAATACGCCGCGCCCAAGACCATCGACCCCGCACTGGCCCAGGCCCGTATGCTCGATATTCTGGCCATCGCGCCGCGCATCCTTGATGTTCCGGCCGAGCACGTGCACGCCAAGGCCCGCATGCGTTCGCGCGGCGGCTCGCAGTACGGCAAGCAGGGCGCCGGTAAGGGCGCATCGGGCGAGCGCGCCAATATCGCGCGTCGTCGCCTGCCGCTCATCGAAGAGGGCGGCCTCACCTTTGCCGTCAACTTTGACGACTACCTGGACGTCGGCATCTTCTTGGACCACCGCGTCACCCGCAACCTGGTGCGCGAGCACGCCAAGCAGGCGCGCCGCTTCCTCAATCTGTTTGCCTACACCGGCACTGCCACCTGCTACGCGGCCGATGGCGGCGTCGAGGAGACCGTGACGGTCGACCTCTCCAATACCTATCTGGACTGGGCCGAGCGCAACATGCGCCAGAACGGCTTTGTGGGGCCTCAGCATCATTTTGTGCGCGACGACGTGCTCGCCTGGATTCGCGACCAGCGCCAGACGCGCAACCGCTGGGACCTGATCTTTGTCGACCCGCCCACGTTCTCGAACTCCTCCAAGATGGGCCGCCGCACCTGGGATGTCCAGCGCGACCATGTTGAGCTTTTGGCTGGCGTATCGCGCCTGCTCGCGCAGGGCGGCCATGCCATCTTTAGCTGCAACCTGCGCGGCTTCCGCCCCGAAACGCGCAAGCTCGCCCGCGCGGGCGTGGTGCTGGAGGACATTACGGCGCAGACCATCCCCGAGGACTTCGCGCGCAACCAGAAGGTGCACCACTGCTACATCGTGCGCCGCCTGCCCATCGAGGACGCCATGGCCGAAGTCGGCTTTAGCGCCGAGGAAATTGCCGAGCGCGTCGAGGAGCTGCGCAACCCCGAAGCCCGCAAGCCTCGCGCAACGGCGCCCGCGCACGCGCAGGCAGGCGACCGGGGGCCGCGCGGCAACGGCAAGTCCAACTTTGCCGGAAAACCCTCCCCCGCCAGCAAGCCCAAAAAGAAGAAGTTCTACGCCAGCAAGCCCAAGGGCAAGTAACAAAGTTGCGGTGGAATACGGACTGTTTTGCCTGGAATTAGGCAAATTTAGACCGTATTTCACCGCAACTCATATTGGGATGGTGGTTGGCGATCTAGCCTTGGATGACCAATCGGTAGCCGATGCCCACATGCGTCTGGATATAGCGCGGATGCGCGGGGTCGGACTCGATTTTCTTGCGCAGCGTGCCCATAAAGACGCGCAGGCTCGCTAGGTCGCTCTTGGTCGCCGTGCCCCAAATCTCGTGCAGGATAAACTGGTGCGTCAACACCTTGTCGGCGTTGTGCGCCAGCAGACACAGGAGCTTGTACTCGATCGGCGTCAGGTGCAGTTCCTCGCCATCCATCATGGCGATGCCAGCATCAAAATCGATATGCAGCTCACCGGTATCGAACGAGCCCTCGGAGGCAACGCCGCCCGTTTGCGCATACGAAAGGCGCCTGAGCGTCGTGCGAATGCGCGCGAGCAGTTCCTCGACCGAAAACGGCTTGGTCAGGTAGTCGTCGGCACCAGCATCGAGCGCGCGGATCTTGTCCGCGTCCTCGCTGCGCGCCGAGACCACGATGATCGGCATGCCCGACCACGTGCGCACCGACTCCACCACCTTGACGCCGTCCATATCGGGCAGGCCCAGATCGAGCAGCACAATGCTCGGCGCCTGCGACGAGGCGGCGGCGATGGCGGCATGGGCGGTCTCCACAGCCATATGGCGCAAGCCGTGCGCCTCGAGCGCGGCGACGATAAGGTTGCGGACGGCGGGGTCGTCCTCAACGACCAAGATGAGCGGTTTCACGGCAGAGTTCGGCACAGCGCTACTCCTTATCAAACGAAACGTCGACGGCGGGAAGCTCGATCGTAAAGACCGAGCCGTGCGGGTCCGCCGCGGCAACCTCTATGCTACCGCCATGCGCCAGCGCAATGGAGCGGCAAAGCGAAAGCCCCAGGCCCACACTGCGTCGGCTATCGGCCAAACCATGGTTGGCGGTGTAGAACGACTCAAAGATACGCTCGCGGTCCTCGGGAGCAATGCCCGGGCCGTCATCGGCCACCGAGCACGCCACGCGTCCATCGCCGGCGTCAATCGAGATCACGATATGCGAGCCTGCGGGCGTGTAGGTAATGGCATTGTTCACCAGGTTTACCACCAGCTGCACCATCAGGCGCGCATCGACATTGACGAGCGCCGGCTCATCGCTCGCCACCACCTTAAGGTCGTGCTCGCGCACGGCCGGATTAACATGGCGCAGCGCCTCCTCGACGATATCGTCCATAAGCTCGAGCGTGGTCGACAGATGCATGCCGCCGCCCTCGAGTTTGGTGATGGCGAGCAGGTTCTCGACGGTGGCGTTGAGCCACAGCGCATCCGAGCGAATGGATAGCAGCAGGCCGCGGCGCGTCTGGGCATCGAGCACCGCGGTGCCGGTCGAACCCTGATCGAGCAGCACGTCGGCATTACCCGAAATACTGGTAAGCGGCGTGCGCAGATCGTGCGAGATGGAGCGCAGCAGATTGGCACGCAGCTGCTCATTTTTGGCAAGCACCGCCGCCTCCTCGCGGGCCTCCATGGCGCGGGCGCGATCGAGTGCCAGCTCGCCTTCGCTCACGATGGCATCGGCAAGTGTCCGCTCCTCGTGCGTCAGCACGTCGGGCTCGGCAACGATAGCCAGCACGCCCACCACCGAGGCGGGATCGCCCGCGCGCACCATGGTGTCGCCCGAGCGCACGGTCAGGTAGATGCCATAGAACGCCGAGCCGCCGTAGGTGGCATCGAGCGGCGTTCCCACATAGGCGGACGCCGAGAGCCGCGGCGGCATCTGCGGCGCCAGTTCATGCACCGGCGCGACATCGCCCACGGCCGTGTATGTCGCACGCGGCAGCAGGTCATCGCCCTCGGCGTCGGCGCTGTACCACACGACAGGACAGCCCGAAAGACGCGCCAGCTGCGTTGCCATAGCATGGACAATCTGCTGCTGATCGGCGCAGCGCTGCAGCATACGGTTGGTCTCGAGCACCATCTGCGTGCGCCGGTCGCTGGCGGCGGCCTGCGCTAAGGCACGGCGCAGGGCAAGCGAAATCGAGCTCGACACGAGCGAGACCGCAAACATGATAAAGAACATGCCGGGATAGACGCGGTCGATAAACGACAGCGAGTAGCGCGGGTCGACAAACAGGAAGTTGTAGAGCGCCACGGCGGCAGCCGAACTCAGCAAGCAATACAGGCGGCTCCAGGTAAAGAACGCGCACAGCTGCACGGCGAACACATAGACGATCATGATGCTCGGCGCGAGACCCGGATGGTCGAGCAGCGCGCCCACAATCGTCGCCGCGACCAGCAGCCCCGCCGATACGCAGGCGTCATACAGAGGGCTGCGACGCGTCAGCGTCGTGCGCCGCCACCAAAAGTTCTCGGCAATATCGCCGTCCGCATGGACGTCCATCAGCGCCCCGCCCCTCTCTCAAAAACAAAAACCACCACAAAGGGGACAGTGAACTGCGCCCCGAAACTTGGACTGAATAAATAGCGACTACGCCGCAAGGGCCCGGTTCCGGAACTCCTCCGGCGTCAGGCCCTTCAATCTTACCT
>CABTZM010000140.1 GCA_902489295.1 uncultured Collinsella sp. | reverse complement strand
TCCCTTGCCCGGCGCAAGGTGAACTTGCCATCCAATGCCAAGCGCACAGCTGCTCACTCAATCAGGCTGCCGTGATCGCAACCAGCCAACGCGGTCTGCCCCTTCTCCTGGAAGCCGGTACCGCACTCGCCCTTCGCGGCGCCGGATACGAAAACGAGGCCGCCGCCGACATGGTCTTTAAACCACGATCGAGCGGCGGCCTCGCAGCAGCCATCGAATATGCGTGCAGGCTCGTTGCCTAAAAGGACAAGCTAGAAACCAAAGCCAAAGCCCGTTCCGGTAATCGCCGAGTACATAAAGTAAACGTTGATCACGTTGAGGAACACACCCGTGATGCAACCGTTGCGCAGGTAGCGTTCGCACACGATGCGCGCCATGGCGGCGGAGTCATCATTGTTTTTAGCTTGACGTCCCGCCGTAAAGTATGTCGCCACGCTCAGCAGCAGGTTGAGCACCGGCAGCGCCAGCAACTCGTAGCTCTTGCCCCAGCGCGTCACCTCGCCGGCGGCGTTAAACTTCGTTGCCACCTCGGGACCAATGTTGGGGATAACACACGCTGCGACCACCAGCGGAATCACCGCAAGTACGAGCAGCGCAATACCCATGTAGCCAGCTTTTTTGCCGTATTTAAACATATGCGTCGTCCTTACACGTTAAAGCGGAAGTGCACGACGTCGCCATCGGCCATGACATAGTCCTTGCCCTCAATACGCAGTTTGCCGGCAGCCTTGGCGCCCTGCTCGCCACCGAGCTCGATGTAGTCGTCATAGCCAATAACCTCGGCCTTAATAAAGCCGCGCTCAAAATCGGTGTGGATGACGCCGGCGGCCTGCGGGGCGGTCGCGCCCTGACGAACCGTCCAGGCCTTGACCTCCATCTCGCCGGCCGTAAAGAACGACTGCAGACCGAGCAGCTTATAGGCCGCCTGCGCGAGCACGTCCAGACCGGGCTGTTCCAGGCCCAGGCTCTCCAGGTAGTCGGCGGCGTCCTCGGGATCGAGCTCGGAAAGCTCGGCCTCAATCTTGGCGCAGATGGGCAACGGCTTGACGCCATCGATGGGCGCCAGGTCGTCGTTGAGCATATCCTCGTCCACGTTGGCCACATACAGGATGGGCTTCATGGTGAGCAGGAACAGCCCCTTGGCGGCGGCGCGCTCCTCGTCGGTCATCTCCATGGATGCGGCGCGCTTGCCCTCGTTGAGCCAGGCAAGCAGGCGCTTGGCGACCTCGAACTTGGGCATGAGCTCCTTGTCACGCTTGGCCTCCTTCTCGAGCTTAGGCAGCTGCTTCTCGAGCGTGCCCATGTCGGCCAGGATGAGCTCGGTCATGATGGTGTCGGCATCGCCGGCGGGATCGACGAACTCGCCCGTGCGGCCCACCTCACGCATGACGTTGGGGTCCTTAAAGTAGCGCACGACCTCGCAGATGGCATCGGTCTCGCGGATGTTTGCCAGGAACTGGTTGCCCAGACCCTCACCCTCGTTAGCGCCCTTCACCAGACCTGCGATGTCGACGAACTCGACCGTCGCCGGCACAATGCGGCCCGGGTTAACGATGTCGGCAAGCTTTTGCAAGCGGCTATCGGGCACGTCGACGATACCCACGTTGGGGTCGATCGTGGCAAACGGGTAGTTGGCGGCAAGGCCGGTCTTTTTGGTAAGCGCGGTGAACAGCGTCGACTTGCCCACGTTGGGCAGGCCCACGATACCGATGGAAAGGGACACGACAGCTCCTTTTGGTACAGGTACTTCAAACCGTATAAGTATAGCGCCGCCGCAGCATCCGGGCGAATCCGGACACCGCGGCGGCGCAAATGAAGCAGAGATAGAGCTCGCTGACTAGTCCGCGAGCTTCTCCACCTGATCGAGCATCTTGTCAAGCTTGGCCTTTGCCTCGGCCTTGGCCTTCTGGGCCTCTTCGTGGGCCTTGGCCTTCTGAGCGGCCTTTTCCTCGGCCTCGGGGTCGACAACGACCAGATTGGACGCGTCGTGCTCGACCAGCTTGAGCGCATGCTCGGGGCACACCTTGACGCAGGCTCCGCAACCTAGGCAATACGTGGACTCCAATGCAAAGCGACCGCTTCCCACCAAATCGCAGGCAAACGTGGGGCACACGTTGACGCACTCGCCGCACGACGTGCACTTGTCAAAATCGCATTCCGGTGTGCTCACCTGCATATTCTGGGCAAGCTCGGGGTGGTTCTGCAGCGTCGAGAGCACCAGCTGGCGACCGTGCGTAAGCGTACGGCGACGCTTGGTCGTCGTGGTGCCGCACATGGTGTTGAGCGTGCGCTCCAACTGGGTAATCTGGTGGCGGTGGGCTTTGAGTTTCTGCGTCACCGAGGCCAGCGCCGCCGTTGCCGGGTTGAGCTTGGTCACGGTAAGGCCAGTGGTGCGGGCGATCTTTTCCATGTACTCCTTGCGCTCGTACTCGCGGCGCTTATGGCACTTGAGGCTCTTGGGATCGACCTCCAGACCCATGCCCGTGCCCGCCCACTCCTCGGCGGTAGCAATGGCCTCGCCCAGAATGTCCTCACCACCGGTGTTGCGGCATTTATCGCACACACCCAACGGCAGGTACACACTCACGTTGGGATAGTCCGCCAGTACCGAGAACCAGGTCTCGGCCGTAATATCGCCCACGCAGGCAACGACGACCTCGTTTTCGCGCGGCATGCGCTTGAGGGCGCGCGTGCAGGTGACGTAGGCGGTCTCGTGGCTCGTAGCAGCAGAGACGATATCGTCATACAGGTTTTTGGGCGCCAGGCGCGGCGAAATGATCGCCTCGGTCGGACAGGCAGCGGCGCACAGGCCGCACTTGCGACAGGAGTCGAGGATCTCGATAGCGTCTTCCTCGACCTCGATAGCGTCGACCGGGCAAACGTCCATGCACGCGGTGCAGCTGCTCTTTTCGTTTTTGCAGGTCAGGCACGGAATGGTGTTGCCACGCGGACGCTCCTTGTAGTCGGCAGGATTCCACTGCGGCGCCGACGGATCGAGCGCATCGGTCACACCGCCAAGCGGGTTTTTTAGAAAGTCGAAACCCTTGCTGATCTCGATAATGTCATCAAACAGATCGTGTTCCTGCGCCATGCGCGGCCCCTCCCTGAGCAGTGCAAACAAGCAAGAGATAATGATACGCCATCGGCCCACGCCTCGGGTAAATTACACGCGGCGCATCTTTGCGGCAAATAGCCCATGGCTTATCGCCGCCCCGATTGCACAAGGTCGATCAAGCGCCAAGCTATGCCTCGCACATGAGCTGCACGAGCTTCTGTTTGGTCACCTTGGCCTGCTCGTTGGCCATGTTACGCTCGTTACTAAAGACCGCATTTGCAACACCTTGCAGGTCGACATCGGAAATCTCGCTGCACGGACCGTCATAAATCTTAAAGAACGGCTCGCTTAGATCTTCGCCCAGAAATCCATCGACGATCTGTTTGCACAGTCGATCCTCGGTGCCTTGGTCAAACAGGACATAGGCGGAGCACCCCAGCCATGACAGAAATCTGCCTTGACGCGAGAGCTCTCCCGGCCCCTGAACATACCGGCCCGGACCGCCATAAACCATGGGAGCGCCATACGAGAATCCGCCCTTCATCAAACAACGATTGGCGCAAAGTAACCTGCCCTCTGCACCAACTTGTGCATTGGAGACAGGCCACTTTGCACCATAGCAAAAAAGGGGCAAAGCCATCTGTCGGCTTTGCCCCTTCCTTACCTTAGTTTACTCATCCATAAGGTAATAATGACCCAGTGCGTCGGCACCCAGGATGGCGTTTGCGACCATCTCGGGCGTCACCTCAAACGGCATATTGCACATGGTGTCCTCGGGCGCGCACGCGGCCTCGGCAACAATCATGGCCTGCTCGCGCGTAAGCTCGGCAACGCCAAGTTCCTTCATCGTGACCGGCAGGCCAAGCTCAATGCAGAAGCCCAAGACTTCCTCGAGCTTCTCGGTCGGGGCATCCTCGAGTACCAGCTGGACGATAGTGCCGAAGGCGACCTTCTCGCCGTGATACATGCCGTGGCACTCGGGCAGCATCGTCAGACCATTGTGGATGGCATGAGCAGCGGCAAGGCCCGAGCTCTCAAAGCCAATGCCCGAAAGCAGCGTATTGGCCTCAATGATGTGCTCGACGGCAGGCGTGAGCGCGCCCTTCTCCAGCGCGACCTTGGCCTTGACGCCATCGGCCATAAGCGTCTCGTAGCAGAGCTTGGCGAGCGCCAGACCGGCCATTCCGCCCTTGCCGCCGGCGCAGGTGCCGCCGTCGGCATCGTGCGTCGCCTGAGCCTCGAAATAGGTTGCGAGCGCATCGCCCATACCGGAAACCGTCAGGCGCACCGGGCTCGCCGCGATAACCGTCGTATCCATAAGGACGATATTGGGGTTTGCCTTAAGGAAGAGGTATTTGTCGAACTGGCCGTCATCGGTATAGAGCACCGAAAGCGCCGAACACGGGGCATCGGTCGAAGCAATGGTGGGGCAAATGATAACCGGGGACTCCAGGTAATAGGCGACGGCCTTCGCGGTGTCGAGGATCTTGCCGCCACCGACGCCGACGATGATGTCGCAACCGTTGTCGCGAGCGAGCGCAACCAGGCGATCGACCTCGCCCTTGGAGCACTCGCCGTTAAAGTCCTCAAACAGCAGCTCGGCCTTAGCCTCGGTAAAACCGCCCTCGATCTTGGCACCGACGCGCTTCTTGCCCGAAGGCGTCACGATGACGAGGGCCTTAGCGCCGAGCGGCTCAACGTAAGAGCCGAGCTTGGCGAGCTCGTCCGGACCCTGGATGTACTTGCTGGGGCTATTGAAAATTGCAGCCATAACTATCCCATTCTCTAAAAGAAAAAAGAAAGGGGCTCCGTACAGATACGTGCGGAGCCCCTCGTTACGATAACAAGAGTCGATTAGAAATCGATGTCGGTGTCGTAGTAGCAGGCCTTGAGGATCTTCTCGAAGTCGGCAGCCTTGGTCTCACGCGGGTTCTCGGGCGTGCAGGCGTCCTGCTCGGCGTTCGCGGCGATCTCGGGCAGCTTGGCGAGGAACTCCTCCTCGGAAACCATCTGCGGGTTCTCGGCGTCGACCTTCACGCCACCATTCGCGTAATCCTTGATGGACTGCGGAATGTTGAGCTGGTCGTTGAGGTCGCGAATCTTCTGGACGAGTGCAGCGATGAGCTCCTCGTTGGTCTCGCCGGGAAGGTGCAGGATCTCCTTGGCCACGTAAGCGTAACGCTCGGCAGCACGGGGATCCTTGGAGTTCCACTGGATGACCTTGCCCAGGTACATGGCGTTAGCAGCACCGTGGATGATGTGGCCATTCTCGAAGGCAGCACCGGTCTTGTGAGCCATGGAGTGAACAATGCCCAGCAGGCCCGAGGAGAAGGCGATACCGGCGATGCACTGAGCCTCGTGCATGTGCTGACGGGCCTCATGGTCGCCAGCATAGGACTTGGGCAGCCACTCGACGATCTCGCGGATGCCGTGCAGAGCGTTGGCGTCGGTGAACATAGAGGCGCAGGTGGAAACGTAGGCCTCCATGCAGTGGGTCAGAGCATCCATGCCGGTGTGAGCGCACAGCTTGGCGGGCATGGTGTAGGTGAGCTCGGGGTCGACGATGGCGAC
>CABTZM010000139.1 GCA_902489295.1 uncultured Collinsella sp. | reverse complement strand
TCAGAAATTCGCCATGAGGAGTGCTTAAAGAAGACTCATGGACGTAGTTGTACCTGCGATCCCGCGATTTTCCGTCAACCCGTTTAGGCGCTGCGTTGTCTGTTTTCTCCGGAGCGGATGGGATAGGGCGTTCTACGGGCCTTTGGCGTTCCTGGGACATGAGCGACACGAAGTGCATAGGATCTTCAAAGTAGGCATCGACGAGTTTTGTGAACTCGCCGAAGGCCCTGCCGACAATGCCTTCGATTGTGGGCTCGTCTTCGTCGAAAGCCTCTTCAAGCGTCTTGTAGCCGGCTCTTGACAGGGACCGGGCGAGTCGGACGCTTATGTTCGTGTCATTGAGAGGTGTTTCTGCAAGCTGCTTCGCCTTGTTTCGCAAGTTTTCCATCGCTATCAGCTTCTTTTTGAGAGTTCTTGGATCATACAATTGCGAACAAACGCTGAAAAACTCATGCCTTTCATGCTGGCAACATCAGAAGCGGCCTTTTTTAGGTTTTTCGGAATGCGAACCGTAAAGGCGACCTGTTCTCCATCCGAAAGAAATCGCTGAATCTCCGCCTCTGATGCATCCTGGGTGACGAGCTCGCTGTATTCCATGATCTACCCTTTCGGTAGGTATCAAAATGCAATACAAACATTTTACGACCAAAGCATCTCGCCGCCGATGTACTTCCATTGGAATGGCCGATCAATTAATGCGCTAAAGATATCTGGACGAATGCTCAGCGCGCTCTGGCCGGCGGGCCTGTGGTACGGCTGCAGGCAATAGTGTCCGACCGAACCTTCGGACCACTGTATGCCGTAGTCGGGGTCATCATGTAGCTTTTGCGAAAGCTCGCGCATGAAGGCACAGTCGTCCGGCAAGTTGCTGGTGTAGCGCTCTGCCGTATAGAGGGGGAAGGGATAAAGGGGTCCAGGAGGCTGTCACTGTAGGTGTCGGATCATGGCAGCCTCCGTATCGATCGTTATCGGCATGATGCGACGGGGCTGTGATTTGGAGTCCCATTAGCGGAACTGGCTGCGCTCCAATGTGACAAAGAGACGGCCCCTTTGTCACATTCCAAATATTGCCTTTACGTGTTGATGCACACGGTGTGCAATAATACTCGGACTGTGCAATAGCGCACAGGCTGAGTAACAAGGAGGACGCTTGTCCCAGCTCGAGAAATGCGATCGTCGATCTCTTCGCTCGCAGCGCGCCCTTCGCCAGGCGCTTGCCGACGAGCTTGCCGAAAGCGGCGATCTTTCGCACATTAACGTCGCATCGCTTACCGAGCGTGCCGGCCTCACGCGCCGCACGTTCTATTCGCACTACCGCGATATTCCCGACTTTATCAACCAGATCGAGGACGGTCTGCTGGCAGAGATTCGTGAGCGCGTAGAGCTTATCACCGCAGCTAAGCTGCCCGATCTTTACCGTAATATCGACGAGCTCGAGCCGGCGCCCGGCTCGGTTGAGCTGCTGCGCTATCTTGCGGCCAATCGCGACCTGATCGGTGCCCTGCTGGGCCCGGGCGGCGACCCCGCCTTTATTAAAAAGGTCATCGACACGGCACGCGAGGCCGTGGTGCCGCGTGCGCAGACAGGCATTTTGGGCCTGGCGCTGGGTACGTTCTTTGACTACTACGTTACCTATGTCGTCAGCGCCGAGGTCGGTCTGATCCAGCGTTGGTTTGAGCGTGGCCTTTCTGAATCGCCCGAGACCATGGCGCGCATCATGACGGTTATCGCTTTTGTGCGCCCCGGCGACCTGTATGGCCAACCCATCGATATCAACGTGCCGGAATACGGCATGAAGCTATTGAATCTGCAGCTCGAGGACGCGGTCGACACCGCCGCAACCGTCGAGTCCAACAACTAAGAGGAGAGACAATGAGCAAGCTCGTCGAAGGCATTAAGGACCGCATGGTCGCTGCCGCACGCGAGGCCGCGCCCGCCGTGGTGGACGCCGCGCAGAAGGCCGCGACTGCCGCTGCCGAGAAGGTCGCCGAGGCAGTTGCCGATGCCAAGAACGCGGCAGGGGAGACGTCCATCGCCGCTGAGCCCGCCGCCGCTGAGCCCGTAGCCGCTGCCCACGCCCCCGAAGGCGCGATCTTCAACCCCGACTACGCCCACGGCAACCTGCACCTGGGCATCGACGTGGGCTCCACCACCGTCAAGCTCGCCGTGCTCAACGACGATAACCAGATCGTCTACGCCAAGTACCAGCGCCACCACACCGACGTCCGCGCCTGCGCCCGCGACCTGTTCGAGGGTGCTGCAACCGTGCTGCCGACGGCCCAGATGACCTGCGCCATTACCGGCTCGGGCGGCCTGCTGCTGTCCCAGTGGCTCGACCTGGAGTTTGTCCAGGAGGTCATCGCCAGCAAGCGTGCCGTCGAGACCCTTATCCCGGCCACCGATGTCGCCATCGAGCTGGGCGGCGAGGACGCCAAGATCATCTACTTTGACAACGGCATCGAGCAGCGCATGAACGGCACCTGCGCCGGCGGCACGGGCGCGTTCATCGATCAGATGGCAACCCTGCTGCACACCGACGCGAGCGGCCTCAACGAACTCGCGGCCAATGCCACCACCATTTATCCCATCGCCAGCCGCTGCGGCGTCTTTGCCAAGACCGACGTGCAGCCGCTCCTCAACGAGGGCGCCCGCCCCGAGGACGTGGCCGCTTCCATCTTCCAGGCCGTCGTGACCCAGACCATCTCGGGCCTGGCGTGCGGCCGTCCCATCCGCGGCAACGTCGCCTTCTTGGGCGGCCCGCTGCAGTACCTCTCCGAGCTGCGACACCGCTTCTACCTCACGCTCAACCTGGACGAGGAGCACCGCATCGTGCCCCAAAACGCCCACCTGTTTGTGGCGAGCGGCGCCGCCATGGCGCACGAGTCCAACAAGCTCAGCACGTTCCCGCAGCTCATCGCGGCTATCGACAGCCTGGGCGACACGCAGGGCGCCGAGGTCGAGCGCCTGGACCCGCTCTTTGCCACCGACGATGACTTTGCCGAGTTCAAGAGCCGCCACGACACCGAGGTCGTCCCCAAGGGCAAGCTCGACGGCTACACCGGCCGTGTGTTCATCGGCATCGACGCCGGCTCCACCACCATGAAGGCCGCGCTCGTGGGCGAGGACGGCCAGCTGCTGCACACCTGGTACGGCAACAACAACGGCGACATTCTGGGCACGGCCAAGGTCATCATGGCCGATTTCTACAACCATATCCCCGCCGGCTGCACCATCGGCCATGTGACCACCACCGGTTATGGTGAGGCGCTGCTCATCGAAGCGCTCAAGGCCGACTCTGGCGAGATCGAGACCGTCGCGCACCTGCGTGGCGCCAAGGCGTTCCTGCCGGGCGTCGAGTTCATTTTGGACATTGGCGGCCAGGACATGAAGTGCCTGCGCGTCAAGGACGGCGTGATCGAGCACATCATGCTCAACGAGGCCTGTTCGTCGGGCTGCGGTAGCTTTATCGAGAGCTTCGCCGTGTCTATGAACATGGACGTGCGCGCGTTTGCCGACGCCGCTATCCACGCCAAGGCCCCCGTCGACCTGGGCAGCCGCTGCACGGTCTTTATGAACTCGCGCGTCAAGCAGGCGCAAAAGGAAGGCGCCACGGTGGGCGACATCGCGGCCGGCCTGTCCTACTCCGTCATCAAGAATGCCCTGTTCAAGGTCATTAAGCTGCGCGATCCCAAGGAGATCGGCAGCCAGGTCATTGTCCAGGGCGGCACCTTTATGTCCGATGCCACGCTGCGTGCGTTTGAGCAACTCACCGGCGTTCACGCCGTACGTCCCGACATCGCTGGCTGCATGGGTGCCTACGGTGCGGCCCTGCTCGCCCGCGATCGTGCCGGCGCCGACGGCGTCTCGACCATTCTTTCGGCCGAGGACATCGCGCACCTTACCGTGACGCAAAAGCATGTCCGCTGCGGCCGCTGCTCCAACAACTGTCAGCTCACCGTCAACGACTTTGGCGGCGGCAGGCGCTTCATTACCGGCAATCGCTGCGAGAAGGGTGCCGGCCACAAAAAGCAGAAGACCGAGGCCCCCAACCTCTTCAAAAAGAAAAACGAGTTGCTCTTTAACCGCGAGGTGCTGAGCCCCGACGAGGCTCCGCGCGGCACCGTCGGCATCCCGCGCGCACTCAACATGTACGAGAACTACCCCTTCTGGCATGCGTTCTTTACGCGCCTGGGCTTTAGCGTGCAACTGTCCGACCAGTCGAGCAAAAAGACCTACCAGGCGGGCATCGAGTCCATGCCGTCCGAGAGCGTGTGCTACCCGGCCAAGATGAGCCACGGCCACGTGATGAACCTTATCGACCGCGATGTCGACTTCATTTGGATGCCGTGCGTGCGCTGGGAGCGCAAGGAGGATCCGACCGCCGGCAACTGCTACAACTGCCCCATCGTCATGAGCTACCCCACGGCGCTGGCGCTCAACATCGACGAGATCCGCGAGCAGAACATCGAGTTCCTGTATCCGTTTGTGCCCTATCACGACAAGACCGAGCTCAAGCGCCGCCTGTATCAGGTGCTCGCCGTCGACCGCGTGGCCGATGCCGAGGCCGGTCGCGGTCGCGTGCGCGGGCCCAAGATCACGCGCTCTGAGGTCGATGCCGCCGTCAACGCCGCCTTTGAGGCCGATGCTCGTTTCCACGAGGACATCCAGACCATGGGCGAGGAAGCCCTTAAGTGGGTCGAGGACCACGGCGGTCACGGTATTGTGCTCGCCGGCCGTCCCTACCACAACGATCCGGAGATCAACCACGCCCTGCCCGAGCTTATCTCGAGCTTTGGCTTCGCGGTCTTTACCGAGGATTCGCTCGCGCATCTGGTGAAGCCCGAGCGTCCGATCCGCGTCGTCGACCAGTGGATGTACCACAGCCGCCTGTACGCCGTCGCCCGCTTTGTGACGATGCGTAACGACCTAGACCTGATCCAGCTCAACTCCTTCGGCTGCGGCCTGGACGCCCTGACCACCGACCAGGTGCAGGAGATCCTGGAGGCCAGCGGCAAGATCTACACCGTGCTCAAGATCGACGAGGTGTCCAACCTGGGCGCCGCGCGCATCCGCATCCGCTCGCTCATGGCGGCGCTCAAGGATCAGGAGGCCGAGCGCCTGGCCGAGGCCACGGCCGCGGGCGAGGCCTACGAGCAGGGCGATGCCGCGCCGGTGGCCCCTTCTACGGATGCCCCCGCGTTCGCGAGCCGCAAGTATACGTTTGAGGCCCAGCGCGAGAGCGCTTCGACCGCGTGGCCCAAGGTGCCCTTTACCGAGCAGATGCGCGAGGAGGGTTACACCATCCTGTGCCCGCAGATGGCGCCGATCCATTTTGACCTGGTCAAAGAGGTATTCCGCGGTGCCGGCTACAACTTGGAGCTGCTGCCCTCGACCGACCACGACGCCGTCGAGGCAGGCCTGCGCTACGTGAACAACGACATCTGCTATCCGTCGATTCTGGTGACGGGCCAGATCATGGAGGCCATCGAGAGCGGTCGCTACGACCTGTCCAAGACGGCCGTGGTCATCAGCCAGACCGGCGGCGGCTGCCGCGCCACCAACTACATCGCGCTCATCCCCAAGGCCTTGCGCGAGAGCGGTCACCCCCAGATTCCGGGGATTTTGCTTTCGGCCGTGGCGCTT
>CABTZM010000138.1 GCA_902489295.1 uncultured Collinsella sp. | reverse complement strand
GGGGGGGGCGCCCCCCCACCCCTTTACCGTTTCGCCGTTCCGCGTCGCGGCGGAAAATGGAAATTTGTGGTGGTGGGGGGCCCCGGCGACCGGTGGGATACGTACCCCCAATTAACTGTTCTTCATGACAATCGAATCCACAACATCGGCCACATTCTCGCAGCAGTCGGCGCAGTACTCCAGGAAGGCGTAGACGTCACGCCAGGCGATGACCTCGAGCGGGTCCTTGCCGTTAACGTGCAGGTTGCGCATGGCGTTGATATAGAGCTCGTCGGCTTCGGACTCGATGGTGTTGATCTGGATGACGAGTTCGCGCAGGGTCTTGGACTTGCGGTAGTTGGGCAGCTCGACCATCAGGTCTTTCATGGCGCGGCAGGCGTCAGTCACCTTGTGGGCGATGACGATGGCGTCGGGATGGATGCTCTGGATGTTGGTGAAGTAGACGCGCTGCACGACGCCCTCGATGCGGTCGAGCACGGTGTCGAGCGCGCAGCTCATCAGATCCAGATCCTCGCGCTCGAGCGGGGTGATAAAGGCGGTGAGCAGGGCGTCTTCGAGCTCGTGGTGCTTCTTGTCTGCCGCATGCTCAATCGCATGCATCTTATTGAGCATGTCGTGAATCTGCGCGGGATCGAAGTTCTCAAAAATCTTGGTGAGCAGCTCTGCGGCCTGGACGGCGAGGTCGGCGCAAGCGACGTAGTTGTCAAAGTAGAACGAATCGGGTTTCTTTGCCATGGGTGGGTCCTTTCGAGGCGAAGACGGGTGGGCGAAGTGTTGCGGTCCGGATGGACGTTCGGTTTGATTAGAGGAACATCATGAACAGCTTGGCCATGACAAAGCTGATGAGTCCGCAGGCGGGGAAGGTGAAGAACCAGGTGAACATCATGTCCTTGACGACTCCGAAGTTGATGGCCGAGAGGCGCTTGACGGCACCGACGCCCATGATGGCGCAGGTCTTGATGTGTGTGGAGGACACGGGGATGCCGGTAAGGGTGGCAAGCAGCAGGTTCGCGGCGCCCGCGAGGTCGGCGGAGAAGCCCTGATACTTCTCGAGCTTAACCATGCTCTGGCCGACGGACTTGATGATGCGCTCACCGCCCACGCTGGTACCGATACCCATAGTGGCCGAGCACAGCAGCATAATCCAGATGGGGATGCCGGCATCGCCGACGCTGGTCTGGCCGTTTGCGAAGGCCACGCCTAAAAAGAGCACGCCGATGAACTTCTGTCCATCCTGCGCGCCGTGCATAAAGCTCATGGCCGCGGCGCTCGCGATCTGAGCGTATTTAAAGAAGACATTGGCACGTCGCCTGTTGGCGGCGGCGAAAAGAATCGAGACGAGTTTGCACAGGACCCAGCCCATGACAAAGCCCAGGCCGATGGAGAGCGCCAGGCCGTAGATGACCTTCATCCACTCGTGGACGTTGACGCTGCTCGCGCCGCCGAGGGCGATAGCGGCACCGGTCAGGCCGGCGATAAGGCTGTGGCTTTGCGAGGTGGGGATGCCAAAACGCGACGCTGTGGCACCGTAGACGACGATGGAGAACAGCGCCGCGCACAGACAGGCGAGCGCCATGGTGCTGTTTCCGCCAAAGTCGACGATATGTGAGATGGTGTTGGCGACGCTCGCATTAAAGTGCGTCATGATGAGCACGCCGAGGAAGTTGAATGCGGCGCTCATGAGAATGGCGGCGCGGGCGGGCATGCAACGCGTAGTGACGCAGGTCGCGATGGCGTTGGGCGCGTCGGTCCATCCATTGACGAAGATGGCGCCCAACGCGAGGATCACGGTGACGGCAAGGACTGGGTTCGACACAATTTGGCCGAGGAAGGTTGAGAACGTTACGTCCATATATGGGCTTTCTCGAAGTTTGCAGACACGTTACAAAAACATGATAAATCGTATCACCTCCTGCGGGTCTCTTTACCGAGTTCTGATGGGAGAAGTGAACTTTTTGGCACTAAAATTGAATATTAACCCTGTTGACCGCGGGTGTTCTTTTTGCTAACACGCCATGCGGACACGTGCGATTACTACGACACTCCAAAACCACAGTCTGTTCGCTTTACAACATGCAAACATGCGTTCGATAATAGGAGGCATGGAATATCGACAGACAGACGGCAAAACTCGGCGCGTACACAAGCAGTATGTGGACGTCGTGGCTCGCATCCTCGCGGGCGGACAAGTCGTGCCGGTCACCGTCTGCTGGGTCGACGGCCGTTGTTTTACGATCGACGAAATTATCTCGACCACCGGGTTTGGCCTGACGGTCCACGGCATTCGTACGGCAACCTATAAGGTGCGTTTTGGCGGGCACGCGACCGAGTTGTATCTGGAGGACCAGACGCGCGAACGACCAGATGGCTCGCAGGCCCATCTGATACGTTGGTGGGTCTGGGCCTTTGATCGTACGCTCGAGGGCGAGCGCCGTGGGTAAGGACATATGGCATTCGGGTACAATGACAGGAATCTTGTCACCTACGGCGCTGTCGCGGCGCTTTTGAAAGGACGAAACTATGAACGATATCCAGGGCTATCAGAACGGCCCCATCGAGAGCAGCGCAAGCCGCGCCAAGGAGATGTCGCCGCGCGCGTACAACCTTGTCATGTCTGCCCTGATCTTCTTGGGCTTTTGCGCCATGGGCGCCGGCGCCTACTTTACGAGCACCATGTCGTTTGCGCGCATGATGATGAGCGGCGCCGCCTTGCCGCTGGTCTTTGGCTCGTTTATTTTGACCATCGTCGGCATGGTCATGATGTCGGCCGCCGCCAGCAAGCAGTCCGTGGGCCTGTCCCTTGTGGGCTACGTAATCTTTGCGAGTACCTTTGGCCTGACCGCGTCGTTTGGCCTTGCCAACTACGACCTGCCCACCATCAACACTGCCTTTATCGCCACGGCCGCCATCACCTTTGTCTTTGGCGCGCTTGGCGTGACGTTCCCCAAGTTTTTCCAGCGCGTGTATGGCATCGGTTTTGGCATTCTGCTCGCCACTATTCTGGTTGAGATCGTGCTGATGTTCATGGGCGTCTCGCAGACCATCACCGATCTGATCGTGATCGTGGTGTTCGCCGGCTTTATTGGCTACGACACCTATGTTGCCACGACGGTGCCGCCTACGCTGCCCAACGCCGTGCTTATGGCATCCAACCTGTTCGTGGACATCATCAACGTGTTCCTGCGCATTCTGAACATCCTTGGCCGTCGCGACTAGTGGCGAATTGCGGCGGTGCTTGCCGTGCGTGTAAATCGATGCGAAAGGCGGTCCTTCGGGGCCGTCTTTTTTGTACGCGGCGGGGTATCATGGATGGGAAAAGCCGATAGCGGCAGAGACCGAGAAAGGTGACCACTTATGGCAGACGTCGACAACAGGAACCGTAACCGCAGGTCCAACCGAGCGGGTCAGCCCAATCCCAAGCGCGAGGCGCGTGCCAAGGCCGCCGAGCGTCACGTGGCAACTGTGTCCGAAGCGTGCGCCAAGGATATCGAGCGTTCGCTTGCCGGTGTTCGCGAGTTTGACGGTATGCCTGCCGGCTTTGTCTCGGCGATGAAGGCCAAGGTTCAGAGTGCTGTGGCCACCGAAGAACAGGTTGCCGAGGACGTCGAGGGCGCGGAGGCTGCCGAGGTCGAGGCAGCTCCTGAGCCCGTCGAGGAGCCTACCGAGGAAATCGCCGAAGCTGAGTCCGCGCCTGCTGAGGAGCCTGCTGCGTCCCTGCCTGAGGTCACCGTGCTCGATGCCTCCGCCACGCAGGCCATCTTGGACAACGGTCGTGGCTATGCGCAGTTCTGCGACATGGCCGTGCTCGCCTTTGCCTCGTTCACCAACCCGGGCGGTGGCTATATTCAGGGTTATCTGGGCCAGGAGGCCACACTGTGCGCCGATTCGTATCTGTACAACGTTCTCGATAAGCAGCGCAAATGGTACGGCGAGAACCGTCGCCGCAACATCAACTGCGAGCTCTATCGTAACCGCGCCCTAGTGGTGCCTGCGGTGCGCTTCGACCGCAACCACGTGCATGCATACGCCGACGTGATCGTGGCCGCCGCGCCCAACGTTAAGCGCGCCCGCCAGGAGTATCGCGTGAGCGACGATGCTCTGCTGGATGCCCTGCGCGACCGCATTCGCTTTGTGCTTGCCATCTGCGACGAGCTGGGTCGCGAGAAGCTCGTGCTGGGTGCTTGGGGCTGCGACAACAACGGCTTTGACGCAGAGGCCGTGGCCGAGCTCTTCCGCAAGGAGCTCGCGTCGGGCGACTTTAAGGTCAAGCAAGTCTTCTTTGCCGTGCCTTCTACGCGCTGGGATGAGGATTTTGCCAAGTTCGAGCACGTGCTGGCAAACTTCCCCGAGCGCAACGAGGAGTCCTATGCTCAGGTTGCCGCTCGCGCTGCGGCAGCTCGCGCCGCCGAGCAGGCCCAGGCTGCTACCGAGGATGATGAGGACGAGGACGATTGGCGCAAGTACCTGTAACCGGTACGTGTTGACAGATAGGTCGAGCCGGCGGGAGAGGCTGCTCCCGCCGGCTTTTTACTAAAAGGAAGGGCTTACGATGAAAAACGTTCTATGCTTTGGCGACAGCAACACCTATGGTTACGATCCGGCGGGCATGCGCGACGGCACCGCGGTGCGCTATGCGCGGGATGTGCGCTGGTGTGGCGTGGCCCAACGTGACTTAGGCGAGGGCTGGCATGTAATTGAAGAAGGCCTCAACGGCCGCACGACGGTACGCGACGACATGTGCCATCTGGACACCAATCTTAACGGCATTCGCGCGCTTCCGATGATGCTCGAGGCCCATAAGCCGCTGGACGCCATTGTGATCATGCTGGGCACCAACGACTGCAAGACGGTCTTTAACGTGACGGCTGCCGATATCGCTCGTGGCGCCATGGCGCTGATTCGCGCCGTCCGCGCGTTTCCGTGGACCGACGCTGCGCCTTGTCCGCGCATTCTGCTGATGGCGCCTATCAAGATTAAGCCGCAAATCGCCGACGTATATATGACCGATTTTGACGAGCATTCCGTAGAAGCCTCGGAACATTTTGGTGAGTACTACGCGCATGTGGCTGAGCAGTTTGGCTGCGACTTTTTGAATGCCGCCGACTTTGCCGAGCCGGGCGATATCGACTATCTGCATATGATGCCCGAAAGCCATGAGAGCCTGGGTCACGCCGTGGCAGCCAAGCTCCAAGAGATGCTCGGTGAGTAGCGCGACCCCAAACCACCGCAAAGGAGACTGTCCCCTTTGCGGTGGTTCAAAGGGGGCGGGCGCCTTTGCGGTGGCTTGGGCTGCGAATCTTAATACTGCCACATGTGGTTGACAGGGCCGGAGCCTTTGCCCATGTTCAGGCCGGCGGCCAGAGCGCCTGTCAGGTAGGCCTTGCCGGCGTTGACGGCATCGGCAAGATCCATGCCCTGGGCCAGCGCGCAGGCGATGGCGGACGAGAGCGTGCAGCCCGTGCCGTGGGCGTTCTCGGTGTCGACGCGCGGCGCGCGCAGCCACACGACATCGCCCTCCGCCGTGACCAGCACGTCGTCGGCGCGATCATGGCGATGACCGCCCTTCACAAGGGCAGCGCCCGTCCCCGCCTCGGCAAGGCGCAGCGCGGCGCGTTCCATCGACGTCTCGTCTACAACCTCGAACCCGGCC